>JAZNWH010000021.1:0-22030 GCA_045593265.1 Clostridia bacterium
TGTTAGGCACGCCGCCAGCGTTCGTCCTGAGCCAGGATCAAACTCTCAAAAAATATCTTTAGTATTCCCTCAGGAATACCTTTAAGTCTTTTTGAGTTTTCTTAGCTCTAAAACTTCAAATTCATTGTTTGTGTAAATTAAATTACAACGAGAACCTTTGCTGGTTGCTATATAATTTTCAAAGTCCAATGTGTTGACCGCTTTTGAGCGACAACTCGTTTATTCTATCACAACAAAGATGATTTGTCAATACTTTTTTGTGAATTTTTTAAAAATTTTTTCGACAAACTTTTTAATCTAAAAACACCCCGAAAAAATTCGGGGTGTTTTTGCTCAATCACTGATTATTGCTGTGCCTGCATTGGTGTAACGCCTTCGCCAAGTGCTGTTACTGCCTTTTCATTAAATTCAACCTTTGAATTATTTTCTGTTTCTTCAAGGTAGTTTGCAAAATTCATATTTGTAACAACTGCTTTGAGTGTCTCTTTTACCGTTTCAAAGTCTGCATCTGTAAGCTCAACTCTGTTAATGATATGGTAGCCGAAGTTTGTTGCTATAGGCTCAGAAACTTCGCCAGGCTTAAGATTTGCTGTACCTGATTCAAATTCAGGAACCATAGCAAGACCTGCCTGCTGAACTGTCGCAATAACTGCTTCATCTGTAAGAAGAGATGTGTTTACAAAAACATATCCGTCAGGTGCACTTTCAGCACCCGGATCTTCATTAAGGTTTGCAAAGCTGTCAAAATCTGCACCTGCTTTAATGCTTGCAAGTGTTTCCTGTGCCTTTGTAAGTTTTGCATTTGCTTCAGTTTCTTCCAAAGGTGTACCCTCATCTGTAACAGTGGAGAAGAGAATATGCTTTGCTTTCAGGCAGTTTGCATCAAAGAATGCTCTTGCTTCTTCGTCTGTTCCTTCTTCAACAACTTTAAGTTCAATAAGCTTTTCAACTACATGCTGTGTCATTACAGCATCTTTATAAAGAGCTTTGTACTGTTCGAGAGTTATACCTGCTTCCATAACAGCCTTTTCCAATGCCGCCTGATCGCCAAACTGTTCTGCCTGAGATGCTATAAACGAATCAACTTCCTGTTGAATCTCATCTGTAAATTCAATACCATTTTCCTGTGCAAGTTTTAAAAATACCTTAGTCTGCACCAAAACATCCTTAGCATCTTCAACAAGAGAACCCTGCTTGAGATAATAAATCATCTCATAAGCATAAATATCCTGACCATCAACATTTCCGATTACCATGTTTGTATCCTTTAAAATATCATCCATAGTTACTTTTGAGCATCCTGTAAGCACACTAAACACAAGCACACATACAAGAACCAAACTAATAATTTTTTTCACTTTCGTACACTCCTTTTTTATTCTACTATACAATTATAAACGCAATTTGGATTTTAGTCAACAGTTATTTGAGAATAAACTGTGTAAGTTTTGCAATAAATTCATTAAAATGCCTGAACGGTGTATTTATCTTTTTACCTATGGATATAATTGCAGCAAGACCTGTGCAATATATTGCACCATAAATGAGCAAATATTTCAACAACACATCAATTGCTATAGGCAAATCAAAAATTGTCATATAACAAACAGATGCAAGCATAAACCAGATTATTCCGTGAAGAAGTGCAGTAACAGGTATTTTTGAATTAAAATGATAAATGAAACTGCAAATCCATCCTATAAGGATAGTAATCAAAATAAAAGTTACCATCTTTCTGTCAAAAACGCTTTGAGAGGCTGCACTTACGCACAAATATATTGTACACACAAAACCGAAACTGAAAATTGTTCCCGTAATACAGTTAATCAGCCATAAAAATGTTTTCTTATTCATTATCAAACCTTCTTAATTATAACATTTTCTTTTAGTATATCAGCATTTTCATACAAAGTCAATTATAATTGACTTTCAAAATCAATTATGGTAATATTATATGAAGTAAAGTAATTGAAAGGTGCTGATTTTATGATAATTACTCCGGATTTGACAAATCGGTTACAAACGCTGATTGATGAATGTTCTTTAAAAGGAGAAGACATCATATTTGAAAAGGGACTTTATAAAACTGCTACTTTATTTTTAAAAAATAATACCCATATTATATTAAAAAAAGGTGCTGTTATACTTGGCTCTGAGAAATTCGAAGAATACAGTACAGATATAGATATTTTTACCGACGGAGTTAACCGAAAAAGAGGTCAGGCACTTATATATGCAGAAAATGCATGTGATTTTTCGATAACAGGCGATGGTATTATAAACGGAAACGGAGCTATGCAAAAAGGAGCTGTTAAACCATTTCTTATTCGTATTGTCCGCTGCAAGAATGCCAAGCTTGAAGGTATCCACATTTACGATTCCGGTGCATGGAATATACATCTTATGGACAGTGAGGATATTTGCCTTAAAAATCTTGTTGTAAAAAGTAAAGTTTGTTCCAACAACGATGCTATAGATATAGATGCCTGCAGAAACTGCACAATTGAAGGCTGTTTTCTTGATTCAGGCGATGATGCTATATGTCTTAAAACTACCGTTGACCACCCCTGTACAGATATTAAAGTAAAAGACTGCATTATAACTACAGACTGGGCAGGAATTAAAGTGGGAACCGAATCTGTCGGCGATTTTAAAAATATTTGTATAGAAAATACATACATATATAATTGTCGTGGCTGTGCAATCAAGCTTGTACCTGTTGACGGAGGAAATCTTGAAAATATAACTATACGAAATATCACTTTAAATGAGTGCACCGGTCCGATATTTATTTCCAACGGAAGCAGACTTCGTGAATACCACGGACACAAACGCACAGTACCCGGAAGTATTTCAAATGTTCTTATAGATAATATACATGGCACTTGCGTAGACGGACCCGATGACCGTATCTTCAATGGCGAAGCCTGGGGTAATGCAAAAAGCTGTATATGTGTGTCTGCTATAGACTCTGCTCCTGCTAAAAACATAACCATTTCCAATATAGATGTAGAAATGGCAGGAGGCGTTGAAAAATACGAAACAACTGACATTCCTCAAATGGATGACAAATATCCTGAATTTCATAAATTCGGTGTGCTCCCTGCCTGGGGAATATATGCCCGTAACATAGACGGTTTTAAAGCAGAAAACATCTGTATGAAGCTTCGTAATGCTGACGCAAGAGAAGAAACCGTTTATGAAAATGTGCACGCCTGATTGATTACTAACGTATATCGAGGTATAATAAGATTATGGGAAAATTTATTTTTACTAATACTCAAATAGATGGCGTTATAATTGTCGAGCCACACATATTTAAAGACAACCGTGGTTACTTCTGTGAAACCTACAACAGAAATGATTTTGTCAAAGCAGGAATAAACGATATTTTTGTACAGGATAATGAATCAAATTCTGTTAAAGGAGTACTGAGAGGACTTCATTATCAGGAAAAACATCCCCAGAGCAAGCTTGTACGGGTAACCAAAGGTGAAGTTTTTGATGTAGCAGTCGATATAAGAAAAAACAGTCCTACTTTCGGTAAATGGGTAGGTGTAGTGTTGTCTGAAGAAAACAAAAAACAGCTATACATTCCTACAGGTCTTGCTCACGGATTTCTTGTAATGAGCGATAGTGCAACGTTCTGCTATAAATGTGGAGATTTTTATTATCCTGACGAGCAACGCGGAATTATATATAATGATGAAGATTTAAAAATTAACTGGGAGGATTACTGCAACACGGAATTTATTTTAAGTGATAAAGATAAATTAAACCCTACATTCAAGCAGTATATTGAAAATGGCAGATAAGTTAAAAACAAATGCAATGAGAATACTTGACAAGGAAAAGATTAATTATTCTACGCATTCTTATAATCACGATGACGGTTTAATTGACGGTATTTCCATAGCAGACAAAATGAATTTGCCTTACGATAAGGTATTTAAGACCCTTGTTACTCAGGGGCAAAGCAAAAATTATTTTGTTTTTGTCATTCCTGTTCATAAAGAGCTTAATTTAAAGGCGGCAGCTAAAGCTGTCGGTGAAAAAAGTGTCGAAATGATTGCTGTTAAAGATATAAACAAAGTAACAGGATATATACGGGGAGGATGTTCCCCCATCGGTATGAAAAAGCAATACATAACCGTCATCGACAAGTCCTGCGAAAACTGTGAAACTATAATTTTCAGTGCAGGGAAAATAGGGCATCAGATTGAAATGAACCCATCCCATCTTTTAACGCTTATTAGTGGGAAAACCGAATCAATTGTTTTTTAAGGAGCTAACGTGAAAGTTCCTTTCCCGTTAAGCCTCCGGTGGATTTTATTGTCCGTGCAAAATCTTCCTCACATAAATGTTCTAAAATGCACATGGACGAAATAATCTCTTATCATTCCTGCTCTGCGGATAAGAGAAAATTCATTGCTATTTACGCCGACGCAGAGCGGCAGAATGGAGATTATTATGGAAAGGTTTTTAATGTATATTAACAAGCTGAAAAGCAATCCTGTTTATTTTTGTGTACTTACAGTCGTTTTGGGTATTGTCCTGCTGTTTTTCCCCGGTATAACCCTTAATGTGCTTTGCAATATTTTCGGTACTTTAATTACAATAAAAGGTATTTTAACTCTCATTGAATATTGGAAATATCGACACAACACCACAAGCGGCAACAAGCTTGTAATCGGTATACTTGAACTTATAGCAGGCTTTAATTTTGTAATGATTTCTTATCTGCTCATACAGATTATTTCATCTGTTCTTGGTGTTTTTATTATGTATAAAGGTTCAAAACAGTTTTCAAATGCAATGGAAAGTAAAAAATACTATAACAGAAGCTGGATTTGGATGCTTGTTCTCTCTGTAATTACAATTATTTTAGGCTTTGCAATGATATTTCTTAAATTGTTCTTACCTAATCTGATTATAAAAGCAATCGGTATTTGTCTTATTTATACCGGAATTACTTCCTTTATTATATCAAATCATATAAATAAGGAAGAAAGTACATTAATTGACGATGATGAATAAAATTTTTTAAAATCCAAAAGGCACCTCGCTAAAAACGAAGTGTCTTTTTAAATTATTCAAAATCGTCTACATCAGGAATTGCTACCGGTGCACCATTCTGTAAAGCAGATTCGTGAGCATAAATTCCGGGAAGTGCCATTCTTATCGCCAAATCAACATCAATTGGTGATGGAGTATCATTTTTTATACATTCAATAAAAGCTCTCATCATCTTTCTGTCTATTCCAAGATGTCCCGTTCCTTTACCATCGCCGAAAGAAGAACAGGTAATAGGAATTTCTATCATTTCATTACTCTTAATATCTGAAAATCTTGCAAAACAATGAGCATCAGGACGAGGTGTGCACTGGTCAAAAACAATGCTTCCTCTTGTTCCGTAAAGTCGATAGTTGTGGGTTGCACCTACGCATGCACCAAAGCAGATAAGTATTCTTATAACAGCACCTTTGGCAGTTTTAAATAATGCTACTGCATTTTCTGCCCCTTTCTCCTTGTATGGATTATAAACAATATCAGGCTCTAAACAGTTAACAGATACAACCTTGTCGTTCATAACCTGAAGAAGAGGACCCAAATCATGAGTTAAGTACTTGATTGCAGGGTTAAAGGTACGCCAGTGGTCCTTTTTAAAGTCTTCTTTTTTAAAGCTTTTATAATCTGATGTTGAATGAAAATATTCTGCCTCCGCATAAACGGTTTCACCGAACTTTCCTTCTTCATACATTTTCTTCCAAGCCTCAATAAAGCCCAAAAAACAATCATTCTCTCCAGCCATATATTTAAGTTCAGGATGGGCAGAAACTGCTTTTTTAAGAGCTTTTGCTTCTTCTAAAGAGTTAACTGCAGGAATTTCACTTAAAACGTGTTTGCCCGCATCAAGAGCTTTAATTACAAAAGGAACATGATAAATTGCATCTGTAGCAATAACAACTGCATCTGTATCTGCCTTTAAGAAATCATCAAAATTATCAAAACATTCAAAGCCTGTTACATTTTTCTCTTCTTCAAGATAAATTTTAGCCTCAATCATAAGTTCAGTATTTCGGTCGCATATTGCTGTTATTTTAACATCACGGTCATTTGCAACCTCACGAACAATATGAAGACCTCTGCCAAGGCCTATAACCCCTAATTTTATAACTTTCTTTTCCATACTTACCCCTCCTGAGCAATACTAAAGCACCTAAAGAATACCACCCCCACGTCGTTTTGTAAAGGTAAAATTTCCTGTTCCATATGGAAATTTTCCATATTCCATTGACTTTTAACATTGTTTTGTTCATAATAAATACAGAGGTGAGAAAAATGCCCGAAAGTTCAAAAAGTATTTGTAAATTTATACCCACTAAGCAGTATAACGGAAATTTAAAAACAGTAAACTTCGTTTTTGAAAGTAAATTCCACTCCTTAAGGCAACCCTTTTATTATCCCATAAACTACGTTTTTCTCGTGCTGAGCGGAACTGGAATATTAACATTAAATCAAAAGAAGTTTTCTCTGTGTAAGGGATGTCTGTTTTTTAGTTTTCCACAGTACTTCCATGAAATTGAAGCAAGCGACGATTTTACTTATATTTATATAAGCTTTATGGGAGAAAGTGTTCAGGGAATTTTTTCCGAACTTGAAATTACTCCACAAAATCCAGTTTACTGTAATTTTGAACATCTGATTGATTTCTGGATGAGTTCAATAAACCGTCTCACAAACAAAAATTCAAATTTATTGACAGAGGCAGTCCTTTTATATACCTTATCCTTCATAAACGCACAAAACGACTCTGTAGAAATTAAAAAAGAAAACGAAAATAAGCTTGAGCTGATTACCTACTATATAGATAACCATTACACAGATGTTGATATTTCGCTAAAAAAGATAGGTGATATTTTTTACTACACACCCAAATATCTTTCAGCTCTTTTTTCAAAAAATATGAATGTAACCTTTTCTCATTACATTAACAGACTCCGTGTGCAAAATGCCTGTAAGCTTATAGACGGAGGTATAACCGATATTTCAACCCTCGCCTCCACCTGCGGATACACAGACCCCTCATACTTTTCAAAGGTTTTCAAAGCTCTGACAGGGTTTTCTCCGAAAACTTATATTAAAAGAGTTAATAAATAAAAAAGACCTATATCAGAATGAAATCATTTTGATATAGGCTTTCTTTTAAATGAACTTACTTTTAAACATCAAGAACAATGCCGGGCAATCTGTGCGTATTGAAGAAGTTGTAAATTCTTCTTCTGAACAGACAACCGTCAAAAACTCTGTGAATATGTTCTTCGTTTTTCATTACATATTCTACCATTTCCACAGCAATTTTTCTGGTTTTTTCCAAATCTGCTTCACCGAAAGCAGAAGTCCATACATCAAGATAGTATCTTGCAATTCTTGGATAGAATTTAAAGTACTCCCATGACTTTTTCTGTGCATCAGTAAGACTTTTCTTCTTAAGATTAAGCTCAGCAAGCTCTTCTAAGATTTCAACAAACATATAGCGGGATTTAATCAGGTCAATTGTTGCCTTTCCTTTTGTTTTATTCCAGTCGAGTGCATCAGGACCTGACATCATTTTAGTCATTTCAGGTATTGCAAGCTGTTCTAAAATCTCTCCTACCCTTACACCGTCATTACCATATTCTTCGGTTAAAGTCTTTACTTTAAATTCCTCGTAATCTGTATCTCTGTTCCAGAGCATCTGTGCCATTGTTGACATAGGAAGTGTTGTAGGAAGAAATACTCTCTGTCCCTGACAGGAGCTTATTCCGTTTATACCTATTGCCTTCAGGTTTTTAATATCCTCATAAATTACCTTTGAGCAGAACATATATGACGGGTCCATATAATGGAACCAAATCATCTGATAATCGTAGAAAAGATAGTCCCCTTTAAATATTTCCTGCCATGTTTTAAGAAGCCCTACATTGTTTTCGGTAGGCTTTAAAACAATATTAAGGTCGGTATTATCAGGGTCGTCAATTTTTCTTATCGCATTCTTTAAATATTCTTCTGTTACCTCTGATGGATATGTTTCAGAAAAATCTCTGTGAATAGGAGCATACATCATAGAAAATCTTTCAGGATTTTTTATTGTTTCCTTATCAGGAAGATATTTCCACATAACAATAGGAACAATTTTTGTGTCCATATTATTTTTTGTCATCTTTTCATCAAGAAGATTAAGCATCTGTATGTAAAAATCTGTATAAGAACCTTTTCTGCAATTCTCGCAGGCACACTCATTACCTACATCATCTGCAAGCCAGAAAACAAGGTACTTTGTGAAGGGTTTCTTCTTAATAAAATCAATCATATAATCTGTTATTTTATGCTGAACCTTAGGACTTGAATAGCAAAGATTTGTATTAACAGGAACACCGCCGAATAGCTTTCTTTCACCTTTAACCTCTGCCAGACACTCAATAATTTCAGGGTCTGTAGGTTCATCAACCTTATGCCAGTAAGAGCCGTCAAGACCTAAACATTCACACTGCCAGGAATGACCTACTACTGAATATAAAAGACCTCTTGTCTGAATTTCATCCTCAAGCTTTTCAAGAATCTTTGCATATTCATTATCTGTTTTATATTCTTTTTCAAGATAGTCGTTGCCCTCATGCTCATACCACACCTTGAAAAAACCCTTAGGACGTACAAACTGCATAAAATATCCGTTCATTGCCATTTTGGGAATCCAGTCAATCATATCACAGACATGTTCATATGAGCAAGCTCCCTCAATACAAACCTCTCTGTGTCTGTAGGATGCTGCCTCAATTATTTTGACATCTTTATCTTCAATTTTAAGAGAAGGAATATTTTCGTTATCTCTGCCCGGACGGATAAAAGATGTCCCAAGCTCTTTTAAGTATCTGTATACTGCAATTAAAACGGAACGGGAATTAGTTCCTGTAATTACGCCCTTTTGTCCTTTTACGTCAATATATATCGCATCATCTAAAGTTTTATCCTTTACATTTGGAAGCAAAGAATCAAAACAATCGCATAAACCTACATTAAGACAATCTTCTTTACAATCTTCTGTTACTATTTCAATATTTAAAGATGAATCTATTCTTTCAAGGTAACTTTTAAGCTCTTCGCAGGCAAAAATTATTGTTTTGTCTTCTCCCATTCTGTTAATTTTCATACTTACCACCTCTTACTTTATTTTACACTCTTCTTTCTGAAATACAATACACTTTTTTCCCTAATATGATAGTCTTTCAAAGAGTCTTTGTTCAAGCTCGTCGGTTACACAGGCACCTGCACGAACCAAGGTAATTACTCTTTTTTCTCTGTCTATTACATAGAAGTTAATGCAATCTTCAGATACAGTTCCGGGAACTCTTGCCAAATCTGAAGAGGTTTCCCCAAGCTCGTTCTGATATGTTATTAAGTTACAGCCTGAAATTGCCATTTGCAAAGAAAGCTGGTCAGGATACTTTTTAAGATATCCCACAAAATCCGAATGTCTGTGTCCTGAAAGATAGGCAATAAACTCTCCCTCTTTTTCGAAACTGCACTCTACTTTGACCGATTGCTTTGTTGATTCATAGTAATATTCCTCATTTAAACTTCCTGCATGCTTGAAAGCATTAATTATATCGCATACTACGTCTGCCTCGGGACCTGCAAATTTGGGCACTCCCCAAGGGAAACAAACCTTTTTCTGACAGAATTTGTTTTTACCCATTTCAACTTCGCCGGGGCCCTCGTGGTCTGCAACGATAACACCATAGCCTTTGCTTGATGCATCCTTTAACACATTCACAAACCAGTTTACCTGCTTTTCGGAAATTGTATATTTATTTCTTATAATAGGTTTTTCGTGAAAATAATCATAATCGTTTAAAACAATAAGACGGATACCGAATTTTTCAAAATCCACATAAAAGTAACAAGCTCGGTCTTCATCGCCCTTTACATTTTTCATATCTTCAACATATGCCTGATGAAGATATTCATTAGTTAAGGAAATACCATCCTGATTACGTAAAAGAACACCACACTCATGTCGAGGAAGAATTGTGTTGGGAGCATCCATAAAGGTGTCATGATTACCTACACAAAGATAGGCAGGTATATCGCTTTCAGCAAAAGCAAGAGGCATATAATGAAAGTCCTCTCTCATATTCCAGTAGGTATTATCTCCTGTATGCACAACACAGTCAGGCTTGTAATATTCAAAAAGGTCCATTGCATTATTAAAACGAACAGTATCACTGTGCATATCCGTGATATGACCTATAAGCATTTTCGATTTTGAGTCGCACTGAACATTTGCTCCCTCTCGGAAGGTCTTTTTAGCAGCACAAATGTACTGCTCTGTTAAAGAATTTCTTAATACAACATCTTTCATAGCTATCCCTCTCTTAAATTATTTTGCGTCTGCTTTCGCTTCGCCTGAAATTAAATTATCTGCATTTACAGTAATTGAAACCTCGCCTTTTTTATCTGTTCTTACAACTGCAAGAGCACGTCCTCTGTATACATGGCATTTGTTTGAAGTAAACTGGTCTTCGTTGCAGGGATTTCCACTGTAAATGCCCATTAATTCTCCACCCTTTATTTCACAGCTGATTTCACTGCCATCATCGCCTATTAATCTTCCGTCATTGTCAGTAACAGCAATATCAAAGTAGCAAAGGTCGCGATTATCTGCCATAAATCTGCTTTTTTCAGGAGTTACCACAACCTTTGAGGCAACTGATGCTGTAGAAAGTGTATACCTGTTTACTTCTTTTGAGTCTTTAATGCTTATCGCAGTTAAATCGCCCTTTTCATAAACAGTTTCAAGGGATGCAATTGCTTTAACAGGTACACTTCTTCCAATTTCTTTTCCGTTTAAAATCCACACAATTTCATCAGCATCTGTGTAAGTTTCAACCTTAACCTTCGACCCGATATATTTATCATCAAAGCTCCAGGTTTCATATACATCCTGCCAACCCCATTGAGTGCAGTGATATTCTTTGCCGAAATGTTCAGGCTTGGTTACGAAAATTCTCGGAACTCTGTTCGCGTGCCATACAGCTTCTCTGAAATATGATTTAGGAAGTCTGAAACCACACAAATCAAGGTCCCCCTGATAACAGGTTCTCCAGGGATATACACACTTTTCTTTATTGAATTCTTCCTCTGTTACATCCCACTCGCCTCTGCCATGACCAACTTCACCTATATTGTCAATTGCAGTCCAGCCGAAGTCGCCGAAAACAAAATCGTTCTCCATTACTTCCTTCCACTGGTCATAAAGTGTAAGGGTATGTGTTTCTGAACCCCACATAGCTTTTGCTTGATTTCTGTTTCTTTCATTTACATAATCTTCATAATAATAGTTAAATCCCGGAACGTCAAGAGGGTCTTCAAAAGCACTGCAAGCCTGTGCTATTTCGTCTATTGTCTTGTGGTTATGTTTCTTTTCTATGTATTCCTTGTAGTCCTGCGGGTCATCCTTTTCAGGATAAACAATAGAGCAAAGTCTTTGTATACCTGCAGTAGTAAAACGGGTATCGTCAAACTTTTTAATAGTTTCGCAAATAGCCTTTGACCACTTATTTGCATCACTAAGTCCGTCAACCTCACGGATTTCGTTACCTATTGAATAAGAAAATACACAAGGATGATTTCTGTCTCTTAACACCATATATTCAGCATCTCTCAGGCACCAGTCGGAGAAGAAAAGATTATAGTCATTTACGTTAAGCTTTGGCTTATTCCAGCAGTCAAAAGCTTCTTCCATAACAGCCATACCTACTCTGTCGCAAACCTCAAGCATCGCAAGAGAAACAGGATTGTGTGCGGCTCTTATTGCATTATAGCCAGCTTCCTTAAGACGTCTTATCTTTCTTTCTTCTGCCGCAGGAAATGCCGCCGCACCTAAAACTCCGTGGTCGTGATGAATACATCCGCCCATTAATTTAACTTGCTTACCATTAAGTAAAAGACCCTTATTAACATCAACCTTTAAGGTTCTTATACCAAATGTTGTTTCTGTTGTATCAACAAGCTTATTTTCAACGAAAATTTCTGTTTTCAATGTATATAAATTCGGGTTATCCATATCCCAAAGTAAAGGATTTTCAACCTTTAAAATATGTTCCTTTTCAACAAAACCTTTTACTGCATCAAAAATAATTTCATCCTTAGAAACAGCCATTCCTTTAGAATTGATTACAGCAAAGCGAACTCTAACTTTTGCATCTTCATCAGCCGATACTTTAAATTTAAGACGAAGAGTCGCTTCCTTTTCGTCTGCCTCCAATGTTGAAACAAACATATCTCTTGGCTCAATTCGAACATATCCGCCCTCCCAGAGAAAAACATCACGGTAAATACCACATCCTGTATACCATCTTGATGTATCAGGAAGTGGATTTACTGTAATTGCAAGCTTGTTTGTAACCTTTGGTGCAATATGAGGAGTAAGGTCAACAAGAAATGGTGTATAACCATAAGGATGAAGTGCCAGGTGTCCTTCATTAAAGAAAATGTGTGCACACATATACGCACCGTCAAGGTCAAGTACATAATGCTTGTTTTCTTCAAAATTAAGATATTTAATATATTTACTTCTTACAGCAGGATAGTAGCCTGTGCATTCACCGCCCTGCATAAATTCTCTTTTCTTGCTTATAAGATAATCGTGAGGCAAATCCACTTTTTTATATTCGTTAACTTCAAATCCATAAACAAATTCATCGTAACCAAAATATTCTGTAAATTTCCAGTCTTTCGATATACATTTTTTTATCATACTTAAACTCTCCTATAATTATTTTGTCTTTCCATTGATTTTATATGAATTTCATGGTACAATACAATTGTATTATAAAGCCATTTAATCACTTTGTAAATAATCATATTGCATTTTTATATAATTATCTTGCAAAAGAGGTGTATGTTTTGTTAAATAACGATTCTCTCGACCGCAACAACCTTATAACCTATAACAATACTCACAATAATAACAACGAGCTTCCTATATTTTTCAGGAGTGCTTGTGCTAAATATCCCCAGGAATCTGTATCCCGCCCTGAAGGTGTGTTTTTTCATCAGATTCTCTTTGTTCTTGACGGAGAAGGTATTGTTAAATGTAACGGAAAGAGCCATCCTCTGAAAAAAGGAAGTGCTTTCTTTGCAGCAAAAAATCATCCTGTAGAATATATAAGCACAAATAATCTTATGAGTGCCTTTATATCTGCAAACGGACAGGCTGCCGACTCTGTTGCAAAACATTACGCACCCTCAGGCTTTGTTTACTACGATTCTCTTTCGGTGGAAAAATATATTTCTGATTTGAAAGCTCTTATACACGAATACTATCATCATAACAGAGACGGTCTTCTATCCTCTATGACATACAGTATTATGTTGTCATTCTTCGAAGAACAGAATAAAAAATTAAGTAAGTTTGACGAGGTTGTTCTTTATATAGAAAAAAACTTTTCCAATAAAATAACTCTTGAGGAGCTTGCTCAGATAGGCTGTGTTTCTGTTTCAAAGCTGTGTAAGGATTTTAAAGGCACCTTTAACTGTACCATATTTGAATATATTTTAAACTTAAGGCTTTCCTACGCACGCAATTTGTTTTTGTACAATCCAAAAGCAATGACTAAAGATGTCGCTTTTACTTGCGGTTTTAATGACGTAAGTTATTTCTGCCGTGCATTTAAAGCCAAATTCGGAGAAACCCCATCAAGTCTTACTAAATAATAACAATAAGCAAAATGCCTGTAAACTCGATGTTTATAGGCATTTTTTAGTAATATTATTAAATTTTATTAATTAAAACTATAAATATAGTATAATTCAAAAAAATAATTCTGCTTGCGGTAGAACGACTTTTTCGACAGTCTGAAATAATACTGCCTTTGGCAGTATTATTTCCCTGTTGCAGATTAATATGCAATAATAACTCTTATTTTACCTCCCATGCGGGCAGATTTATCAAAATAAAATTCAACGGATGTAGTTTTACCTGCTAAATCATCAAGAGAAACCAACTGCCACTCTCCGACTCCCGTTCTTTTGTAGCAAACAACCTTGTCGCTTATATAATGAACACTGTCTTTGGTTTTAACTTCACTTTTTGTAAAGCTTTCAACTCTTGAATTTAGCTTTGTAAGTGCTGAAATTGAAGTAACGGAATTCTGTGATATTGTAAATCTTGCGGCACTTCCCGAAGTTACTGCATAAGTTGTATTTCCCCCTGAAACTGTTTTTATTTCCCCTGCGATGTTGCAGGTATACATTCCCTGTGCATCGGTTACTATTCCGTAGCTGTACCCGTCATTTGTTATATTGTCAAGATACAACGTGTCAATTTCACCCTTTTGGTTTTGGGTATACCACAAAACCTTTCCCGAAGAAACCGAAACCTGATCAAGTCTTTGGGGGTAAACGGTTATATATAAAGGATTTTTCGAAACGTTTGTATTCATTACATCCATTATTTTGACATCCGTTGCTACCTTCATTCCTCCGAAAGTCATATTGTTATAATCAAAAACTCCATAAAGAGAAGGTTTTTGTGTTCTTGAAATTCTCGTACCGTCAGATGAAATGGTAACCGACACTACCGAGGACTTAATTTCTTTATAATCCTTTGCAGTTTTAAAATCAAGCTCAACTCCGTCTGCAGTAACGATTTTCGCAAAATATGATGTATATGCATTTGAGTTTGAATCAGTATATTCCTTTGTGCCTGTACCTGTAAGATATCCGTAAGTTACTGATGATTCTTTTTCAGAAGTTAACACATCTGCAATTTTTCCTTCTTTTCCTAAAAGAAGCGTAACTGTATCCCCGAGAGATGCAGCCCCCCCTGTAACAAGTTTATTAAACGCCAAAGACGACTCTATTTCGTAGGTAGTACCCGAAAGAATGATGCTTGTTACATTATCTTTGTTAGGCAATGCCGATTCATAAACACCTGTTACCTTTTTGGAATATGCCCACACCAAATCCATTTCATCCGAAACATATATGATATCGTTTATACTTATCTGGGACTTTGATACAACCTTTGAGTCTTTCATAAATACTGCATTATCACTTATATCATAATCATTTTCAAGAGTAGAAAGATTTTTTACGGTGAAAGGTCCCTTTAAGCTTTCTGTACCAATAATAACATATTCAATGTCTCCTAAATGATTTCTGTAAAGAGATATGCTGTCTCCCTGCTTTATTCTGGACAAAAAGCTGTTTACAGTACCTTTTTCCTGCCCTCTGTACGCTGCTGTATCGGACGCAACACCTAAAGCTTGTGTTTTCCCGCCTGAATATACCAGTATATCATCATTTAACACCGTATAAATACTGTAACTCCCTGCAAGATTATTTTCAGGCAGAAAAGCAACTGCATTATCGTTATTTTTAACAACAAGATTTCCTTTTAAACCTACTAAAGAATAATCAAAATATTCAGAAATTTTGTAAGTACCCGAAGATGTTACAATGTGGTTTTTAGCAACAGAAGAATCTTCATTTGTAGTGGCAATTAAAACTGTATCGTTTAAAATTGTATAACCAAATGCATTAATCGCCTTTACCGATTGGTTTTTGATTTCTGTATCAAGAGTATTAAATACAAGCATCATAACATCTTTTCTTTGCATTTTATCCCCTACACCTTTATCAATACCATCCAGAAGTTCAAGGCGTGTTGCAAGAGACATCTGTCCCTCAGGCCAGGAAAGACCAAAATCTGCATCTGTATAACCAAGCAGCTTTAAGGCAACAGTAACCCCCTCTTCAAGCAAAACACACTCTTCGGGCTTAAAGGTTGAATCAGGATATCCCTTAATAAGTCCGTTTGCAGATGCAACTCTTACATATGATGCACCCCAATGGGTGTACGGAACATCGGGAAAAGGCGAAACTCTTGAAACCTTTGATACGCTGTTACGCCACTGGGAGGATGCTACTGCAACCTTGGCAAATTCTGCTCTTGTAACAAAATCTTCAGTATGAAAATCACCGTTTTCATCACCCTGCATAATGGAAAGAGATTTTAAGAGCATCTGCATCTGACCCTGATTTATCTCTGCCGCTCCTGCTGAAATTGTTCCCGTGAAAAGGGAAAAAAGCATACAAAGAGCAAGTGTTAATGTTAGAATTTTTCTCATTTAAGATTTCTCCTTTAGTCATATCTTAATGCATCGATAGGATTAAGTTTCGACGCTTTGCTTGCGGGAAAATACCCAAACGCTACACCTATTCCTGCCGAAACACCGAAAGCAACTATAATTGACAAAACGGAAATAGAAACTCCTATTCCCATAAGCTTGCACGCGACAATTGAGGCGACAATACCGAAAATAATTCCTATTACTCCGCCTATTGCCGAGGTGGTGGCGGCCTCTACCACAAACTGACTCAGTATTGCACTGCGTTTTGCACCTATCGATTTTCTTATGCCGATTTCACGGGTTCTTTCCGTAACCGAAACAAGCATAATATTCATAATGCCTATGCCTCCTACAAGAAGCGATATACCTGCTATGCCTACTAAAATAACAGTTAAAGTTCCCATAAGCTCATTAACTACATCGGCAATTTGTGCAAGTGCTATAACACGATATGCCGAATCGTTAGAGAAAATATTGTAAAGAAAATCTTCTGTAAGACCTATAGTAGCATCTACAAGCTCCTTGTCCTTGGCACAAATAATATAACTCGAAATTATTCCCATCCTTGAAAGGGTTCTTGCGAGAGTATAGGGAATAAATATACAGTCATCGGCTGAGCCTTCACTGCTATCTGCCGATTCCTCAAGAACACCAACTATTTCAAATTGTGTGCCGTTTATTTTAAAGCTCTGCCCCAAAGGACTGCCATCAAAATATTCTTTGGCAAGATAAGAGCCTATTACACAGCTTTTTTGCCTGGTCTGTATATCCATATACTGCAAAAATCTGCCCTCGGTAAGTTCGTAATTCTGTATGTATACATAATCCTCACTTACACCTGTTATTGATGTGCTTTCTGCAGTTTCTGTTCCGAATTTAGGATATGCCTGAACAGTTACGCTGGGAGAGATGTAATCAATATATTCTTTATTCTCTTCAGCAAATTCGTACATATCTTCAACAGATACCTGACGGTTACTGCCTCTTGCCATTATATTTACATTTATTAAATTAAGACCCATATCCTCAAAGGTGGTAAGCATATCCGATTTAAAACCGTTTACCAGACTTACAAGAATAATAACTGCACCTACACCGATTATTATTCCAAGCATTGTAAGAAAGGAACGCATTTTACTTGTCATCAAGCTTTTAATAGCAAGAGAAAATGCTTGTTTTATACCCATTATTCTCTCACCCTTTCATCGCTTATTATTTCCCCGTCCTGAATTCTTACAATTCTTTTAGCTTGTTGGGCAATAGTGTTATCGTGAGTAATCATTACAATTGTATTGCCCTCATCATTAAGCCTTTTTAAGAATTCAAGAACTTCTCTGCCTGTCTTGGAATCAAGAGCACCCGTCGGCTCGTCTGCAAGCAGTAATGACGGTTTTCCTGCCAAAGCTCTTGCTATGGAAACTCTTTGCTGCTGACCACCCGAAAGCATAGAGGGCATTTTATCTGCCCTGTCTCCAAGACCTACCATCTCTAATGATTCCATTACTCTTTTACTGCGTTCTTTAGCAGACATACCTCTGTATATAAGAGGAAGCTCTACGTTTTCCTTAACCGACAGCTTGGGTATAAGATTATATTGCTGAAAAATAAAACCAATCATTTTATTTCGGATTGAAGCAAGCTCGTCGTCCTTCATTGTACTTACATCTATACCATTAAGAGTATATTCACCGCTTGTAGGAACATCAAGACATCCTATTATATTCATACAGGTAGATTTTCCCGAACCCGACTGCCCTACTATTGCGACAAATTCGCCTTTGGTTATATCGAGGGAAACTCCGTCGAGGGCTCTTATTTCCCCCTCGCCATCACCATATATTTTATAAATATTTCTGAGTTTTATCATCTCATGCCTCCACCAGGCATACCACCAGGCATACCTCCGCCGGGCATTCCGCCACCCATAGCTCCCGATGGCATTTGTCCCATACCCATCATAGCAAACGGATTTGAACTTTGAGATGTCTGGATAACAGCAATTCTTTGTCCTTCATTGATACCTGATTTAATTTCCACCATATCCGAATTGGAAAGACCTGTTTCCACTCTTACTGCAGTATAGCCTTCGTATCTGTCTGCAGTATTTTGCTTTTTATTTTCACTCTGAGGTATCTTTTCCTGAGATTTTTCCGAATTTCTTTCCTGAGCATTTTTCTTTTGTTCTTCTGTCAAATCTTCGTTTTTAACATATACAACATTTCCTCTCTGCACTGCTGACAAAGGTACGCTCAAAACATCTGTTGCTTCGGCTACATTTATTTCTGCATCAACATTCATTCCCGGAATCAAATCTCCGTAATCCTTTACTACTACTGTTACAGGATATGTGGTAACGGAATTCTGTGTTGTTCCCACTATGGATATATTGTCAATATATCCTTCAAAACGCTGACCCTCCAGAGCATCTGCAGTAACAATAACTCTTTGACCCTCCTGCATTTTTGAAATATCAAGCTCATCAACAGAAATTGTAAATTTCATCTGTGTCATATCGGCAATAATCGCCATAACCGTCTGATTGTTGCCACCTGACAAAAGCTTATCTCCTGCTTTTACAGTTTTATTTAAAACTGTTCCTGTTATAGGAGCTTTAATTGTGTAGTCGTCAAGCATCTCCTGAGCATCGTTATATGAAAGCTGTGCTTCACGGAAGCTTTTTTGGGTACTTTTGCTTTCAATTACTGCAAGAGTGGTATTTGTATTTACTCTGTCGCCCACAACAACATTTACTTTACTTATATCCCCTGCAACTTTAGACGTAACCTCACATACATCGTAATCGGAAAAAATCCCCTCCGATGCACAGGCATAACCATTTACAACAGCTGTTGCACTTGCTCCTGAAGAAATAGTTCCGGGATTGTCAACTTCAATTATTACCTGACTTACCTTTACTCCCTCTTCAGAAACAAAGGAACCATTGGCAACCTGAACAACTCTTCCGTTATAGGCATTATTGCTGTCGGTAAGGTATACCTTTGCAGTTGCTCCAGGATAAATCCTTGAAGCATCATTTTCGTTAAAATTAATCTCAAGTCTTAATTTTGACATATCCTTTACCGTAAACAAGACACTGTTTGCAGATACTTTAGCTCCCTTTTTAGTGTTAACCGATGTAACAGTACCTGAAATATCGGAACGTACATTTAAGTTGGAAATATTTTCCGCTGCATCATCGTATGTATTTTTTGCTCTTTCAAGAGAATTCTGTGCATTTGAAGAATCTATTTTATACAAAACATCATCTTCGTTAACTAAATCTCCCTCCTGAAAATAGTCCTCTAAAACATCACCACTTACGAGACTCGTTATGTCATACTGCTCATTTGCCTCTAATGTTCCTGAACCTGTTATTGTTACCGAAACATTACCTTTACCTACAGTATAGTCGCTTATGGTGTTTAATGCTGTTTCCTTTTTTTCTCCCTTTGAAATAAAAAATCCTATAATTGCAATTAAAAGAACAAGAATAATTATAAAAATTATTTTATGCTTTCTTACAAATGCAGGAAATTTAATTTTACCAAGGACATCTTTAATTTTGCTCAAGACAAACGCCTCCTTACAGCTATTATAAAATTAAAATATGTATTTAATGTGAACATTATTGGGAAATTTGTTTACTTTGAAAGTAAAATATGCTATACTCTATTTTGGTGATAATATGACAGAATTGCTTTCCCCATGCGGAAGTATAAATGAATTAAAAGCAGCAGTTTACGGCGGTGCAGACGCCGTCTATTTTGGCGGTCAGAAATTTAACGCAAGAAAAAGTGCTGAAAATTTCAGTGATAGTGATATTGTAAACGCTTTTAAATTCTGTCATTTATATGGTGTCAAAGCTTACGTTACCTTGAACACAGTAGTATCGGATAAAGAGATAAAAGAGCTTACTGAATTTGTAAAGCTTTTAAATGACAACGGTTGCGACGGTGTTATAATTCAGAATCTCGGACTTATGTCAGTTATAAAACAAATTGCTCCTGCCTTACCCGTTCACGCTTCAACACAGCTTAGCGTACATTCTCTCGAGGGTGTTAAAATGATGGCATCTTTAGGATTTTCAAGAGTTGTTGTGTCAAGAGAACTTTCATACGAAAACTTAAAATACATCTGTGAAAATTCTCCTGTGGAAATTGAAGCATTTATACACGGGGCTCTATGTATGTGCTACTCAGGGCAGTGTTACTTAAGCTCAGTTATAGGAACACGGAGCGGAAATCGCGGAAGCTGTGCTCAACCCTGCCGAAAAATGTATGAAAACGGATATGAGCTTAGTCTTAAAGATATGGCAATGGCTTCCGATTTCAAAAAATTTCTGTCTGTAGGTGTTACATCATTTAAGATTGAGGGCAGGTTAAAGTCAAAGGATTATGTCTACGGAGTTACCAAAACCTATCGCAATTTAATTGACCAAAACATGAACGCTGACAAAAATGATGAAAATTATCTTAAAGCTCTTTTTTCAAGACAAGGTTTTACAAATGGATATTTTAAGGGTCAACCCTCAAAAGAAATGTTTGGTATACGAACCAAAGAGGATAAACAGCTTTCCGAAACAATAAATACAAATATTGAAGAAAAGAAAATTCCTGTAGCTCTTGATTTTGTTTTTAAAGAAAATGCTCCCTTTAAGGTTACCTATGAAGCCGGCGGATGCAAAGCAGAAGCCAAAGGCCCTGTTCCCCAAAAAGCACAAAACAGAGAGGTAACATACGAAGATATAAAAGAAAAGCTTACAAAAACAGGAGATACCCCCTTTGAAGTTACCAAAATCAGCCAAGTTACGGAGAAAAATCTCTTTATCCCTGTTTCCGTCCTGAATAATTTAAGACGGCAGGCACTTGACAGTCTTTATGAAAAATTGACGCATTGTATTTCGCGTCCGTTTGAAAGTCTGAATATTGATTTAAAGGATTCAAAAACCTCTTTCAAGGGTTATAATATCACATTTTTCAATGAAAATTATGTAGAAACACTGAACGACTATAAAGATAAAATAAATGTTTTATGGTTACCCTTTGATAAGATAAATAAAAATCACCTGGGCAAAACAGGTATAATGCTTCCTCCCATTATCAAAAATGACGAGCAACCCTATGTGAGAAATACTCTTAGAGAATTAAAAAAGCTTGGAATAAACAAAACCTACTGCCGCAGTTGGGACTCTGTAAAGTTATCTCTTGAAGAAGGCTTTATTCCATCGGGTGGTTTTTCCCTTAATCTGTTCAATTCCTACGACCTTGATATAGCTTTAAAAACGGGACTTTCCGACGCAGTCATTTCTCCCGAATGCAGTATTCCTGTTATAAGAGATATGAAAAAAGCTTTGCCTGTTAATTTAATCGTTTACGGAAAACTGCCTGTTATGGTTACGGAAAACTGTATAATAAAAAACGCAGGCAGTTGTATTGATTATAAAGGATTTTACTACCTTTGCGACCAGACAGGTGCAAAATTCCCCGTAATGTGCCAACATCCACACAAAAATGTAATCTTCAATTCGGTGCCTGTTAACTTATCGGACAAAACAGACGAAATCTTATCCTTAGGCATTGGGGGTCTTGATTTTATCTTCACAGACGAAACCAAAGAACAGATTTTGCAAATCCTTTCCGACTTTGAAAACAAAAAAACTCCTCAGGGGAGTTTTACAAGAGGTTTATATTACCGTAAAATTTAAAAGGGACTGTAAAAAAACCAATATCATTAAGTTAAGAGGAGCAAGTTCATTCTATGAGCTTGCCCCCTTTTTTTATGTAAATATTAAAAATTATTTCGAAAAAGACTTGACAAATTTTGAAATTTGTGCGGCTGATTTTATTAACTAT
>JAZNWH010000022.1:0-2639 GCA_045593265.1 Clostridia bacterium
GATTGTGAAAAAGCACAGCATATCCCTTCAACCTCAGGTGAAAAGCTTTGTGAAATGTGTGATTATGAGTTGTCTGAAGAAAATGTGCTTGTTCTTGATATGGCACAATGGAAAATTGACGATGATAAGGACTATTTTCCAAAAGAAGAAGTGCTTCGTCTTGATAACCTCATAAGAGAACGTCTTGGCATAATAAAAAGAGGCGGACGTGTTGTTCAGCCGTGGGTTTTAGGAAATCGTCCAAAGGACCACAAGGCAACGCTTAAATTTACGTTCAAGAGTGAAATAGATTATGATGGCGCAGTTCTTGCTCTTGAGGATGCTGATGTTGCAGATGTAATCTTTAATGGTGAAAAAATTACTCAACGAGAGGAAGGCTTCTATGTCGATATTTCAATCGGCAAAATGAAGCTCGGCAATATCGTAAAGGGTGAGAATATACTTGAAATCACTCTTCCCTTCGGTGAAACTGCAGGTCTTGAAAATGTGTTTGTTCTCGGTGATTTCGGTGTAAGGGTAATTGGTTCTAATGCTGTTATAACCGCACTTCCCGAAAAGCTCGCTTTCGGCTCGCTCTTAAATCAGGGACTTCCTTTCTACTCAGGAGCAGTTACGTATAAAATGAAGGCTGTAGCAGAAAACGGAAGTCTGACAGTAACCGCAAGTGACTATATGGGTGCACTTATTGAGGTAAATGTTGACGGTGAAATCAAGGGTAATATTATTTATCCTCCCTACACTCTTGAAATAAAGGATGTTCTCGGCGGTGAACATGAAGTCGGTCTTAAGCTTTATACTCACCGTTATAACTCATTCGGACCGCTTCATCTTGTAAATCTGAATGAAAAATGGCACGGTCCCGGTGCCTGGAGAACCGAGGGAATCAACTGGAGCTATGAATATGTTCTTCGTACCACAGGTATTCTTAAAACTCCAGGTATAAGTTAATTTGTTTCAGTATTAAAAGGAGCTTTTTATGATAAAAGATATTGATTTTGGTGAGATTATAATCGATGGTATTCCCCAAAAAACAAATGATGCCACAAGAGTTATGTCATTTAATCTTAGATATTGTGATGACGAAGAAGGAAGTGTGAAAAATCGTTCTGTTATATCAAAAGCTATTATTGAACAGTATTCCCCTGATTCTGTTGGTGTTCAAGAGGCAACAGGTGAATGGATGGATATTCTCACTTCAGGACTTGAAAATTATGCATATGTTGGTGAGCACAGAGATAAAGATGTAAACAGTGAATACAGTGCAGTCTTCTATCTTAAAAGCAAGTTTAAACTTCTCGATAGTGGTACAATATGGCTTAGTGATACACCTGAAGAAAAATACACCAAGTATGAGGAATCGGTTTGCACAAGAATTGCAACATGGGCAGTTCTTGAAAACAAAGAAACAGGCGTTAAATATGCCCACATAAACACACATCTTGACCATGTTAGTGATGCTTCAAGAGCTTTACAGGCAGATGTCCTTAATAGTAAAATTGACGAACTTGAAAAAAGTGGTTTTTCTGTTGTTTGTACAGGTGATTTTAATGCTGAACCAATAGGCGAAGCTTATGGTAAAATGCTTATGAAAACAAATGATTCAAAGTTTGTTGCCGATAACAGTGATGATGGTATAACATTTCACGGATATGGCAAAGTCAAAGAGAGTGCAAATGGTCCTATTGACTATGCATTCGTTTCAAAAAATGTCAAAGTTTATAGATACAAAATTGTTCGCAATACTGTAATGGATATGTATCCTTCAGACCATTATCCTATTATTGTAGATGTTATGTTTTAAAAATAGTAAAAAATATAGACACTACGTTTAATAAAATTAAAAAAATATGGCTTTTATTTTTTAAATGTGATAGAATTAATTAAAATTAGCTTCAGGAGATGATATGATGTTAAAAACTCAAGACAATACTCTTTTGACTACAGAGGGAAAGTACATATCAAAATTCGAGTATTTTTGCGTATTGCTTTCTCGTGCAGGTGGTATGTTCGGTACAACTCTTACCGGTTCACTTGCAGCAGCATTCTTGCATGAGCTTTATTATGGCCCAGCAGGTGTGGATGCTGACGGTATTGCAAATATTCTTGCCGTTCAGACCACTCTTACTACAATTTGTGGTATTCTTTTTGGTATTATAGGTGGCTTTATAGTACAGAATTGGAAAACAAGTCTTGGTAGATATCGTCATTGGTATTTTATCTGTCTTGTTCCTACATTCTTGCTTACAGTTCTCTATTTCTATGTTCCACAGGGTTGGTCAATTCAGCAGATGAATCTTCTTCGTTATGGTATAGCTTGTTTTCAATCTGCATTCAATGTATTTAATGTGCATAGCCAGAATCTTGTTCAGGTTATTTCACCTAACCATAAAGAAAAGAAAACTGTTGCTACAATCTGGCAGTTATCATACTATATCGGATATGGCGGAGCTTATCTCGGTACATTTATTTACGGTCTTTTCAGCGACGACAAGAACCAGATGTATATGACTCTTGCAATTGTTGCAGCTTCTGTTACTGCTTTTGGTAACCTTATGTGCGGTATTTTCTGTAAAGAAAGAATTGAACTTCCAAAGAAGCCAAAGGTAAAAGTATCAAAGGCAATGTTTACTCTTTTCAAG
>JAZNWH010000023.1:0-8819 GCA_045593265.1 Clostridia bacterium
AAAATGTTGTAAATAGTAGCTTCACTTACATTGCAGTAAGTTGCTATATCTTTTATCTGATAATCATTGTTTAAATACATAAAATCCAGTGCTTTTTCAATTATAAGCTCGTTATGTGTTATTTTTCTTTCCATAATCGGGATAACTTTGTCAAGAAAATTGTAGAACAAGCTTACTGTCCTGCAATTTGTTGAGCAATCCTTTAAAAATTCTTTCAAAATATTTTTATCCTTATCATTACAATTAATTTTTTGTAAAGTGAATTTCATACTTTCAGGTAAAGGCAGATTATTGGCACCTAATGATAAAAATTTTATTTTACCATTTTTATCTAAAAACCAGTGAGATTGATATAATTGGTTTTTTGGAATAAAAAAAACATCGTCTTCCTTAATATCAATCACAGAATTTCTTGATTTAAGTTTTAAAGTGCCATTTAACATATATCCTATAAAGTTTTTTGGTGCACCTGTATTTTTTGAATTGTCGGTTATGTAGCATTTGTTTTGTCTATATATGTTAAAAGTGAATAATTTAGAGAATTCTGTGTTATTCATTTAATACCTCCAAGATTTTTTATAGAAAATTACCTTGTTTTTATAGTATATTATATTGATATATGTTTAGTCAAGAGGTAAAATTAAATGGGTGATAAAAATGAAAAGTAAAAGTATAGTATTCACAGAAGCTTATAAAGTGGAACTTATTGAAACTGATGAACGTGATTTGGGTGTTGATGATGTCCTTGTAAAAATGGTTGTGTCATCAATAAGCAGTGGCACAGAAAGGGCAAATTTTATCGGAGACCCAAATATCAACATATCTGACAATAATCCTGTTGCTGTATTTCCAAGAACTGTTGGTTATAGTTCTGCAGGTATTGTTGAAAAAGTCGGAGAAAATGTAACAAATGTAAAAGTCGGCGACAGAGTTGCAATGACAGGCAGCAAGCATACTCAATTTATGGTTATGCATAAGAAGGATATACATAAAATTGAAAGTGATAATATAAGCCTGAGCGAAGCAGCTCTTTGGTATATTGCTTGTTTTCCTGCAGCTGCTGTAAGAAAATGCCGTCTTGAATTTGGTGAATCTGCGATAGTTATGGGAATGGGAGTTTTAGGTCTAATTGCTGTAAAAATTTTATCTGCAGCAGGAGCAGCCCCGATTGTTGCAGTAGATCCTGATCCTAAGAAGAGGGAGCTTGCTCTCAAAATGGGTGCAGATTTTGCTTTTGATCCATTTGAGAGTCAATTTGTTAAAAATGTCAAAGAAGTTACAAATGGCGGTGCTAATGTGGCAATTGAAGTAACAGGGAACGGTAAAGCTCTTGATCAGGTGCTTGACTGTATGAAAAGATTTGGAAGAGTAGCACTTTTAGGTTGCACAAGAAATAGTGATTTTACTATTGATTATTACAAAAAAGTCCACGGACCGGGTATTACTATGATAGGAGCACATAATGCGGCAAGACCGTCTAATGAATCCTTTGCCGGCTGGTGGTGTATAAAAGATGAAGTTAAGAGTATTCAGAATTTAACTAAATGTGGCAGATTAAAGTTATCAGATTTAGTTGAAGAAACACACAGCCCAACAGAAGCGAGTCACATATATACGCGTCTTGCTAATGAAAAATCATTTCCTGTTGTTCAATTTGATTGGAGCGATATCAAATGAGAAAAATTAAAATAGCTCAGATTGGTACAAGTCAAAACAGTCATGGCATGAGTGTTTTTGATACGCTTAAAAAGTTAAATGATATATTCGACATAGCAGGCTACGCTTTACCTGAATATGAGCGTGAAAAATTTCCACAAATGATGGGTGTTTTTGACGGATACAAAGAAATGACGGTTAATGAAATATTGACAGACCCTGAAATTGAAGCAGTAGCTGTAGAAACTGAAGAAATATATTTAACCAAATATGCTCTTATGGCTGCAAATCATAAAAAACATATTCATATGGAAAAACCGGGTGGAACAAATTTATATGAATTTGAAAAGCTTATCTCACTTGTTAAAGAGAATAATTTAGTTTTTCATATAGGGTATATGTACCGTTATAATCCATATGTAGTTGATTTGTTGGAACAGGTTAAGAATGGTGAACTCGGTGAAATTATAAGTGTGGAAGCACAAATGAATTGCCATCATCCTGTTGAGTTGAGAAACTGGCTTAAAACATTTAAAGGAGGAATGATGTTTTTTCTCGGTTGTCATCTTGTAGATTTGATTTTAAAAATACAAGGACAGCCTGAAAGAATAATTCCTTTGAATAAATGCTGTGGACTTGATGCAGATGGTGAAGACTTTGGTATGGCAGTCTTTGAGTATAAAAATGGAGTATCTTTTGCTAAAGTTTCCGCAACAGAACTTGGTGGTTTTGCACGACGTCAGCTTGTGGTAGCAGGGTCAAAAAAAACAATCGAAATAAAACCACTTGAAATGTATAGTAAACCGGAAGGCAGTTCAATACTTTATACTGATAAAAAAGAGTACACAAAATCCGGTTGGCTTGAATACGGGACAGAAAGAGGTCAGATTTGTATCATCGATTTACCGCAATGATGACAGCTTTCTCTAAAATGGTAAAAGGTGAGATGTTTAATTCAAATACACCTGATTATGAACTTGAGCTTTACAAAACTGTATTAAAAGCTTGCGGTGAAGATGTTTATTAATATAATTCTAATAATATTTGGAGGTAAAAATGAAAGCTATACTTGTTAATGATGATAGAAGTTTAAGATGGGATAATGTTCCTGACCCAATAGTAAATAGTGAGGATTGTCTTGTTAAAATTGAAGCAGCAGCATTAAACCGAGCTGATTTAATGCAGAGAGAGGGAGATTATCCTCCACCACCGGGGTGCCCTGAATGGATGGGACTCGAAATCGCAGGTACAATTGTTCAGGTAGGTGAAGATGTTGCTAAAAAGTCAAATTGGAAAGTAGGAGACAAGGTTTGTGCACTTTTGGGTGGTGGAGGATACGCAGAATACGTTAATGTAAAATATGATATGCTTATGCCTGTGCCGGAAAATTGCACTATGATAGAAGCTGCTGCTATACCTGAAGCATTCGCAACTGCATATCTTAATTTATTTATTGAAGGTGGACTTAAAGAAGGAAATACTCTTTTGATGAATGCAGGTGCAAGTGGTCTTGCAAGTGTGATTATTCCCATGGCTAAGGCTTTTGGTGCAAGAGTTATCACAACAGTTCTTTCTGATGAATTGAAAGAATCTATTAAACATCTTAATGCAGATATTGTTGTAAATACAACAAAAGAAAATATTGTTGATGTTCTTAAAAAAGAACTTGAAAACGGACATGGAGTTGATGTGGCAATAGATTGTCTTGGTGGAGAAATCATGGGTCAGTGTATTCATTATTTAACTCATGGTGCAAGATGGATTATGATAGCAGCTTTGGCAGGAACTAAAACACAGATAGACCTTAAAAATATCTATGTAAGAAATGTTCGTATTATTGGAAGTACACTTCGCTCAAGAACTCCTGAAATGAAAGCATATATTCTTTCAGAACTTGTAAAAAATGTATTCCCGAAAATTTCTGCAGGTGAGGTTAAGCCAACTATATACAAAACATTTCCTATCATCGAAGCTGAAAAGGCTCATGATGTTCTTTACAGAGGAGAAAATGTAGGAAAAGTTGTTTTGACTCTTGATTAATGTTATGGAAATAATACCTTTGAAATATGGAAAATCATTTTTACCTGGTAATATGGTTTTTAAAAACGGTAATTTTGAAGATAAATATCCAATTGATTTCATAGTTTATCTTGTAAAGACAAAAGATAAGATTATATTGATTGATGCAGGGTGTGAAACTATGCCCGGATTTGCAATGAAAGATTTTATTGGTTCTCTAAACGTACTTAAAAATCATGGACTTTCGACAAATGATGTTACTGATGTAATAATAACTCATTCTCATCACGACCATATAGAATGTGTAAAATATTTTAAAAATTCAGTTATACATATTCAAAGAGATGAATTGAAACTTGGTAGGGGTTATTTAACATCTGATTTAAAAATTAATAGCTTTGATGAAGAATATACAGTTTGTAATAACATAAGAATATTAAAAATAGGCGGTCATTCTGTTGGCTCTTGTGTTGTTGAAATCTGTGATAACATAATCGTTGTAGGTGATGAGTGCTATATAAGGGAATGCATTGATAGAAATATTCCTACGGGAGCTTCAGTAAATCCGGAGAAAAGCAAAAACTTCATAGAAAAATATGGTGGTGGCAAATATAAACTGTTATTTTCCCATTCTGAATGATAAACAGGCGAAGCTTAGCTTCGCCTGTTTATCATTTAAATTTATCAGATGTAATTCATACAATCTATTTAGCATATAATTAATAAAAAACAGGAGAGATTGTATTGAAAAAATTATTTGTGGTCTTATTGGTGTTTATGTTTGTATTAAGTTCAGTATCTGCTGTAGCCATGGAATTATCGGCTAAGAGTGCTATTCTTATAGATGCAGATACAGGCAGAGTTATATACAGTAAAAATTCCCGTGAAAAAATGGGTATGGCAAGTACAACAAAAATTATGACTGCTCTTGTTGCACTTGATAATTATAATCCTACAGATGTAGTTACTGCAAGCTATAAAGCAGCTACTACTGAAGGATCTTCTATATATTTAAAACCTGGCGAAAAAATGTCTTTAGAACATATTTTGTACGGCCTTCTGTTAGCGTCTGGTAATGATGCAGCTGTTGCTATAGCTGAGCATATTGGCGGAAATCAGTACACTTTTGTGGAATATATGAATAATAAAGTTATTAATTTAGGACTTAAGGATACGCATTTTGAAAATCCTAATGGTTTGAGTCATGATAATCATTATACTACAGCTTATGATTTATCAATGATTACAAGAGAAGCAATGAAGAATGAAACTTTTTGTGAAATTGTTGCAACTAAAAATAAGGTTTTAAATTCTTTAAGTGGAGAAAATGACAGATACATAAAGAACCATAATAAATTATTATGGCAATATGATGGTTGCATAGGTGTAAAAACAGGCTTTACCAAAAAAGACGGAAGATGTCTTGTAACGGCTGCAAGAAAAAACAATGTTAATTTAATTGCTGTTACTTTGAACGCATCAGATGATTGGAATGACCATAAAAAAATGTTTGATTTTGGTTTTGAAAGTATGACAAATAAGAAGATAATTGATAAGGGAAAGTATGCTGGAAAGATTAATGTTGAATTTGGAATCAGTAATAATGTAAAATGTATATATGATGAAGATTTTTTCATGTCTGTAAAGAAAGATGATGAAATTATGGTTAAAAAGAATTTCATTTCAAGTATAAAAGCTCCGGTAAAAAAAGGAGATATGGCAGGATATGGCGAAATATATATTAACGGCGATAAATTTGGTCAAGTTGATATTATTACAGACGAAAATATAGATTTGACATTTAAAAATAAATTTATCAGGCAATTTACGAGTATGCTGATAAATTTAATATGATAAAGGAGGGTGAGAAATGTCAGACAATAATTATTCAAAGGTTACAACAAAAATTAAAGAACTAGCTCAAAAATGTGTTGATAATGGTACTATTGATCCTCAGCTTTATAATTTACATAATGTAAAAAGAGGCCTGAGAGATTTGGACGGTAAAGGTGTTGTTACAGGACTTACTGAAATTTCAACAATTAATTCTTCCAAAATAGTAAATGGCACATCAATACCTTGTAAAGGTGAGCTATACTACAGAGGCATAAATATTTCTGATTTAGTTGACGGATTTGTATCTCAAGACAGATTTGGTTACGAAGAAACTGTATATTTACTGCTGTTTGGTGATTTACCGACACAGACTCAGCTGGAAGACTTCAAAATACTTTTATCTGAATACAGAACTCTCCCTACAAATTTCGTTCGAGATGTTGTGATGAAAGCTCCTAATTCTGATATAATGAATTCCCTTTCAAGAAGTGTGCTTACATTATATTCGTACGACAAAAATGCAAACGATATTACCATTCCAAATGTTTTACGGCAATGCTTACAGCTTATATCAAATTTTCCTTTGTTGTCAGTTTATGCATATCATGCTTACAGACATTATATATTAGATAAAAGTCTTTATATTCACAGACCTGATCCAAAGCTTTCTACAGCTGAAAATTTACTGCGTATATTAAGAAAAGATAAAAAATATACAGAGATTGAAGCAAAAATCTTAGATATGAGTCTGGTGTTGCACGCAGAGCATGGGGGAGGTAATAATTCAACATTTACAACTCATGTTGTAACCTCATCAGGAACAGATACATATTCTTCTGTTGCAGCTTCTTTATGTTCGCTTAAAGGTCCGAAGCATGGTGGAGCAAACATAAAGGTAAAACATATGTTTGATGATATAAAACAAAATGTTAATAATTGGGGAAATGACGGAGAAATCAGGGATTATCTTGTTAAAATACTGAACAAGGAAGCTTTTGACAAAACAGGTTTAATATACGGAATGGGACATGCAGTGTATTCATTATCTGACCCAAGAGCTGAAATTCTTAAAAGGTTCACGGGTATGCTTGCTCAGGAGAAAGGAAAAATAGAAGAATTTGAATTGTATAAATCTGTAGCGAGAATTGCCCAGGAGATTATTGCTGAAAAAAGAAAAATATACAAAGGCGTTAGTCCGAATATCGACTTTTACAGTGGTTTTGCATACTCAATGCTGAATCTCCCTGAGGAACTATATACACCACTTTTTGCTGTAGCAAGAATAGCAGGATGGAGTGCTCACAGAATTGAAGAGTTAATTAATGCTAACAAAATTATAAGACCGGCATATAAATCAGTTGCTCAAGAAACACCTTATATACCAATTTCTAAAAGATAAAAATAAGGTCTGTAATTCAGACCTTATTTTTGTCCTGCAAAATTTATAGCTGAAGCAATATTTTTTATAGTTACAATATCGGAACCTTCCTGATATTCACCATCAAGAGACCAGGGAATGTTATCCTTTGTTGTAAGAGTAATTTCTTTTGCATGATGAAAAGTAAACATATCGCTATTGTAAAAGTCCGAAACCGACATTGAAGTAATCAGTTTATGAAAATCACTTATGGAGCGAGGATATTTTATAAGTAAAATTTCAAACAAGCCATCGTGCATATCAACGTGATCAGATTTTAATTTCATAATTCCTCCCACTGATGTGGAATTTGCTACAGCACCAAAAATATAATCGTCTTCAAATTCTTTACCGTCAGCATTTATAGCAATATGGTATGATTTTACATTGGCAATATCTTTCAATGCCTCTAACACGTAAGCAAGATAGCCAAATGTGTTCTTTGTACTTTGAGGTACATTATAAGAAGATGATGTAAACAGGCCAAAAGATGCAATATAATTAAAATAACGTTTTTCGTTAAACAAACCTACATCGAGTGGTTTAACAGGTAAATCAACAATGTTTTTAATCGCTTCTTTAGGTTTGTTTGAAAGACCAAGACTGGATGCAAAATCATTTGTACTGCCGGTAGGAATATAACCGATGGTAGGAGCTTTTTTAGAAAGCAGACATCCTGCCACAACCTCATTAACAGTTCCATCACCGCCGCAACATAATACTAAATTGTATTTATGTGCATTTTGTTTACAAATACTTGTTGCATGCCCTTTGTGAGTAGTAATCTTAACAATTACTTCAAAATCATACTTTTCCAATTCGCAAATCATGTCGAAAAGCATATTTTTAGCTTTCATTTTACCGGACACAGGGTTGATGATAAGAAGTGCTTTGTTCATAAAATACCTCCCTGTTTAAATTAGTATACAATACAATATTAATCCAAATTTTTAAAAAAGTCAATATTACTTGACAATAAATTTCAATAATGTTAAAATTTGTTTTGTTACTTAAAAACTTAATTACATTCTTAAAGAGAGGATTTATAATGTATCAGCAAAACTATATACTCAGGTATGGAGATTTAGATAATAAGGGGTATGTAAAAATAGCGACAATTTTCGATATATTACAGGATATTTCTACGCGTCATTCTGCAGCAATAGGATTTGACATCAAAACTCTTTATAGTATGAATATTGCATTTTTACTTAAAGGTTGGAGAGTAAAACTATTACAGCCTATTGATTATTTTTCTGATGTGGTCGTATTAACGGGAATTATGAAGATACGTCATTTTGAAACTGTAAGAAAGTATGAAATCTGGCAGAACGGGATTTTAAAGCTTATAGGAACAGGAAATTGGATACCGGTTGACACCGTAACAAAAAAAATAATTGTATGTCCCGAAGAAATAAAAAACGGATATGACTGCATAAACGAGGAAGACAATGAGATTCCTTTTGTAAGAGTTAGGGAAGATGAAAATATACAAAACGTATTATTATATCAGGCACAAAAACGTGATATAGATACCAACGGTCATATAAACAATGTTAAATCCCTTGAACTTGCACTTGAAACATTGCCTGATAATTTTATCATTAACGAAATACAAGTTACATATGTACAGGAACTAAAAAGGGAAGAATTAATAAATGTTTGCGAAAGTAGAACTGATGATTTTATTCATATAGAATTGAAAAATGATGACGGAAAAGCATGTGTATTAATTAATGTTAAATAAGATAAGGGGATGTAAAAAAAGTTTATAAACGCAAAAAGGCTAAAATAAAGGATAACTTAAAAAAATAAACTTGCTAAAACTTATAAAATATATAAGACTTAAGGAAAAATATCGTTTTTGCGAACGATATTTTCTTTATTAAAT
>JAZNWH010000024.1:0-30085 GCA_045593265.1 Clostridia bacterium
CGGTAGGTCTTCCTTTCCTTGTGCTGATAGGAAGTTTGCCTTTTTCATCATCTCCACATTGTCCATGGGATTCTTGTGTATCCGTTCTTCTACATATAGGTTTCTGTAATATTCGTTTAGGAGTACATATGCTTTCTTTACTAGCGAGTATGACCTTCCGAGGTACATCCAGTGATTGAGCATTGCCTTGACATCGGCAGGAGTTATATCTCCGACTACCTTATCGCCGAGCAGTGGGTAGATTTGGCATCTCGCTGTTCCTTCGAGTCTGTCGTAGCTTGTTTGCTCGACTGATGGGAATTTTACTGTTTCCAGCCAATTCTGCAGGCTATCTTTTAGTAGTTTCTTGCTTTCATCTGTATCCTCGATAGCTTTTTCGAATTCTGCTATGTAAGCGGTGATTTTCTTGTTAGCTTCCTGCTTGGTAGTGCCTGAGAAAGATTTCCTTTTGCGTTCGCCTTGCTCATCCATGTACCACACGACACCGCCCCAACGACCGTCTGTTCTTTTAAACACATTTCCGTTTGTAAGTAGCTTCTTTCGCATTATCTCACTTCCTTTGTTTTGTATTACCTTTTTGGCAACACAAACAATACCGTAAAGGTCGGCACAAGTCAAGCGTTTTTGCAACAAACTTAACAAAAAGCATCTATATTCGAAATTTTTATGTGTTAGATAATGTATCTCCAATTAAACATTGTATCTAAATTTCTTGATTAAATATTGAACATCAGCGTCTGACAGTCCAAATCTTGATATCATTTCAGCTTGAATGTTTCGTAAAATTTCTTTCGCTCTGTCTTTATCTGTCATATCGTTTGCTGCCTCAATCGCCGATTTATATCTATCGTAATCTTTCGCGGTCATTTTTTCAACCATTTTCTTATCCTCCCTTTTAAAACTTGTGTAATCTTTTATCTATAAGTTTGCCATCTGAATCATATACAAAGTCCATCTGAACATGTTCTTTGCCGGTGCTTGGTGAAAACTCTATCAATTTTAAAACATATCCGCCATTACTCGCCGCAATCTCCTTTATCAGAGTATTGCCTTCAAAATAATAGTCTGACAGCCTGCCGCATTGAACCGCACGGTCTAATTGTTCCTTTGTTAAAGAGTTTGGATTAAATTTTGCCATAATACACGCCTCCATTTTTTTATCACATTTGATAATGTAATCTTATTTGTATATTGTTCAATAAAACGAGATAGCACTTTTGTTATTTCTGACAAACTTTACATCCCACATTGGATGTTTTTCTTTTACTCTTCTCCATACTTCATTGTCGAAGTTACTCCATCCGCATTTAATCCCAAACGGAAATACTTTATCTATATAAATATCATTATCTTCACTTACATGTACTTCCCAATCACAATATTTTTCCAGTATATATTCAACAATATCCCTGCACGTTTCCTGTGTATACAATACGACTTCAAATCCATTATCATCTAAATTTTCCTCTTTATGTACATACATCGTTAAGACAGAGGGATCAAATAGTGCATTCTCACTTGCTATCTTATATCCTTCTTCAATATATTGCACAGCAAGTTCAATAATATTTTCACTGTCTTTTAACCCTTTATTTTCCGAACTTCTGACCATTTTTACTATCAAGTAAACCAATAAAGATGCAACCGCAATTGAAATGACCGGATATTCAATAAATGCAGCAATAATCAGTATTATAATAATTGTATAAACATATCCCATAGCCTTCTCACCTTCCCTGTTGGTTATGTATTACCATTTATGATTTTAAGTGTTATTTGATTTGCCAAATCAGATAATATTTACCGCAAATTCTCCTTATATAAACAAATTTTACTTTACTCACACTGTTGAAATACTTATACCTTATTACTTTTTTAGATTCACTAACCGATTTTTCGAATTCAGGATAAAACTTATCAAAATCTTTATCCTTTTTTATATAAAGTTTCAACTCATCAATATTATTGAATTTAGATATTTTAAACATAACCATTCTCCTTCCGTTTTTCCATTCTGATGTGCCCCTCGTTATCTAAGCACTTACCGTTTTTGTATTGATACCCACATCTTCTGTAGAACTCACACGCTGTAATAGATGCAGGAATTTCTATTCTTTCAGCCCTTACACCCAGTTCATCATTTTCAAGCGTCTTGATAAGCTTCCTACCTATGCCTTTACTACGGTGTAACTCCGGCAAAACAAAGACACTAAGGATGATAGATTCTGATTTACTGCCGTAATAGTCACTGATTGTAGCTGTACCAACAATCTTTTTCCCTTCGCAAGCAACATACATATGTCCTTTACTGGCTCGTTCTTTGATATATTTTGGGGTAAAGAGATTTACCAATCTTTCTATTTCAGCTAATGGGTAGTCCTTGATGTTTACTTCCTTGAAATTTCTGCAGATAAGATTTGAAATTTGTTTTGCATCCTCTTCTCTGAATCTTCTTATTTTCATAAACACACCCCGCTTTGTACAACCTCCCAATGAACAGGTTGTCCTTGCATGTCTAAGCACAATCGTGCTACAAGCTTATGGTTTTCAAATTTGCCAACTTCAAATACTCCACTGGTATTCTCACTTATATTCATTTCTTTTTTTATTGCTTCAATATCGATTTTGGAATACGAATTAAATATCTTCGGGTGAAAATTGTTCTCCCCATTTCTTAAACGAATAACAAACTTAGTATTATTCTGTGATTGCTTATTCATAATCTGATCAACAAAATATTTAAAGCTGCAATCTTCTAATATAATATCATTTTTTATTTCCGTTCTATTATGAGGCATATTTACGAATGTTATTTGAGAATCACATGTCAAATTTTCTTCGTTTTTCATATCAAACAATTCCTTGTTTCTGTTTTGCGGGATTCTTTTTGATTCCATTTTGTTCCGTACACCTCCGAAGATATAAATTATAAAATAAAAAGCAATAAAAAACAATGTTTCTAATATATGTGTACCGATGGTTTGATTCAAAAAAATGTAATTAGCAACAGACATCTGTGTAATTATTGATAATTCACTCGTTTTGCAACACCAAATCAAAATTTCTGTATATGTAGGTACAGTAAAAATAACTAAACCAAACAAAAGCACAAATAAAAGTCTTAACACCCTATTGCGAACTCTCTGGCGTATAAAGTTCGAGAATAACCAGCTCAGAAGCCCGCAGACTAAAAATTCAGATACTTTTATCAATACGAATACCTGTATGTTATCGCCTGTTAAAATTTTCGATAAAACAAAAGGCAGCAGAGCAAATATGATCAAGATATCAGAGTGCTTTTTAACCATATAAAAAACCTCCTTACCGTTATCAAAAAAGATGTTCAACAGAGTCGTTCTTTGCAATTTCAATACTTTTTTGAACCCCAAAAACTGTAACAGTTTTATCATTTTCCAAACTATTATAAAAAGCATCCGGTAAAACAACAATATCATCAAGTTCAGCCTGTATATGATCGACTACCTCATATGCTTCCATATATTCTTTCAATTTATTCTTATCAGCAGTCAGAACAGTAATAAGATTTCCTTCATCTGTTTTTGCACATAAGATATCGACAATATCACCACCAAAACCATGCTTTAGTTTAATCTTCTTATTTTGCACCTGAGCCAAATATTTGCCGCAAAACATTATACCCCTCTCCTTCATAGCTAATATGCCAATTCCAAATTTGTTTTTTCCACTTCGGTGTTCCTTTATATTCAGTAACGGAAAAATAGATTTATTTGTCTTCTTGATAAAATGTTGCTTCAGTAAATTGTTTTTTATTTTTCCACGTATTATCAATTTAAAATCCACCTTTCTTATGCATCTTGCATTTAAACTCATTATATTCCCTTTTCTTTTTCCTCCAGCATTCGTTTCTTTACTTTACATTATAAATCATTTTCACATAACAGTCACGGCAATAAAAGTTCAAATATCAATCACTTTCTTGTTTTGAATTACTTGGAATCCTCTTTCTACGAATACGGTAATCGACGGATACGCCTGCCTCTTCCACAGCATCATGAAGTTTATCATAATCTATTCTGTTTTTTCTACAGAAACATATTAAGTTGATAAGGCGTGTTTTTCTCTTTTTAATCAATTCTTTTGCAAAGTCATTGTAGATGCTTTTTTCTTTTTGAATATACTGATTAATAATTTTTTGCGACAAATTACTGAACTCGATTTTTCTAGCATAATTGCAGGTAGAAATAATATGCTTTAAAGCTTTAATTTCTCCTTGGTTCAAACTATGCTGTTTATCAATAACAGTTTTTACAACAACCGACGCAAGCTCTTTCAGTTCACTCGAATACTCTTTCTTAGCTTGTCCCTGATTATTGAAGTTTTTTGCGAACTCCTGAAATATCATCATTTCACACACTGTTATTCCATCAATATCAAGCGATGGTCTTGCAGTCACAATCGAATATCCTTCATTTTCGTATTCTATATCTTCAACTTCATAAAACCGAAGTTTACTGCATCGTAAAATTAAAAAATTTTTTTCTTTTTCGAAAACTCTTAATTTTAGGGTTATGTATTTGCTTAAGATGTCAGTATACATAACATCTTTATTATCTATACAATGAATTACCATACCATCGCCTCATTAAGCCTTAATTATTTTTTCAATTATATCATCGCCAGCTTGTTCTTTTGTAATATTTTTTTCAATCAACCTAAGATGTGTGTTTAGCTCTTCTACTTCAAATTCATTTGAATATATATATTCATCCGTTCGTTCTGACAATATCATTAAACCATCATTAATATTAACGCTCTCAGCATTAGCAAAAACAAATCGTGCCATTCTCTTTGTTCTTTCATTTGCGGAATCTGAAATCAAATTTACTATCTGTGTTTCAACCGTCTTAAATATATTTGTTGGATAAAGAGATAAATAGTTATTGTGATTAACGATTAAAATATAACTCCCATCATTTATTCCTTCAAAAAATAGTTTTCCTTGTTCATATACACATTTCATTTGAATTACTCTCCTTTAACCATATATTCTTTTATATCTTTCGTCTTGCTTCGTTCTTTCCTCATCGTACTCAATTGCCCATTCTAAAAAAGGTTCTTCATATATCAGTTCCATGACTTCGATATAATTCCTCTCGTTTTTAGGTATCAGCTTTGCCCGTTCACATTGCTGGCTTTTCGTGAGATTGGGTTGAACATACAAGATAAAATTATCTGCTGCAAAATTGTTATAATCAATATCAGTCAAATCCGTTAAACATCGCATACGATTATTTAGAATTTCTCCCAAAACCTGTGGCTCATCTTTTATTCCGAGTTCAAGTTCAGGTAAATCTTTATGCTTATATAGATTTTCAAGTATCCAAAATAGATATCTTGAAAATACATCATTAAAAGCAAAGGTTTCTGATAACATATGTGTTGATGTTTTAGACGGAGTAATTAGTGATAATGCAGGATTTATTTCACCTTCTTGAAGAAGATAAACACGACCATGTTTTGTTTCATTTTCAATCTTGTTAGAATAATCCATCAAAGGAATTAGTTCTTCTTCTCTACTTAATGCTACACAAAGCGTGTCCTTTAGGGCATCATATATACTCTTTCCAATATTCACAGTTGTTTTAGGGAACGAGAATTTTTTTCTCATCAACTCAACATAGATACCACTTTCAATTACAACAACCACCATAATTTCATCTAATTCATTATCTTGGAGATTTATCGGCATACTAATGATATTTGTACATTCTTCTGTTTGGATTTTGTATTTAAATTTTTTCACTTCAATGTCTTTTCTATTTCCAACAATATGTATTAATGCGTCATCATTTGATTCCACATTCAACTTTTCCTTTAATGTTCTTCTTTCTGTGAACTCCGAAGACAACACCTTCAGCATCGTACGTTCTTTTGTTTCTTTGTCAATGAAGATTACATAATCATCTGCAATTATTTCAGGATCAAGTAAGAATGTCTCTGCATAGCATTCATGAGTTTCTATGATATTTTCAAATTCCTTATTGCTTACGTATATCGTATGTACCAATGCACATCCTCCTATCCCTCAAATTCCTCAACAGCTTTTTTACAATCTTCTATATATTCGTCTTCTGTCTTGCTGTAAAATTTTAAAATTCTTCTTATCTTGTCAACCTGCATACTCGAAATATAAGATGGAAAGCGTTTTAATGAAATTCTAGCGAATCCTCCGCCATATGTAATAAATTTGTATGGTTCAATGTCCTCATTTAAGCATCCAGCACACGCCGAAAAGCTATAGGAACCAAAAGTTCCAGGAAGAACATATGTTTTTGTCTCTTTTTCACAAACTTCACAAAGCACAATTTCATTCTTCCTCAGACTCCGGTTTGATATATTCTATTTCGATTCCTACAACACCTTTTTTCTTATCTTCGTCCGGAAGAAACTGTTCTTGTATTTTCTGTAAAACATATTCTTTACTGTCCTCAGTATCGAATCCAAATCTTTCGTTATTGTCAATATGATCTAACAGTTCTTCGAAACTTGATGTTTCGTGTAGTGCAACACACTTTCCTTTTACATACTCTCCAATTGGAATATCATAGTAAACAAAATAGTCTCCAACATTGATATTTCTTGCTCTTTGATCCAATGTTCTTATTTCTATATCCCTTTTCCCTGATTTAATATATTCAAACACTTCTGGCTCACTTTGAATAAGATATAATCGTGATACCTCATTACGATCTATTTGAAAATAATCCCATAGCAGAAGATGCTGATTTCTCCATGTATCTGTATCTTCATGTAAGTGTCCCATAAACCAGTGCTTATATTCAGTAGTCATTCGTATTTCTTCAAGCTTACGGTTCAGTCTTTCTTCCTTTGGATGCGGAGTACGAAAAAGTGAAAGAGTTTCGTATGGTGCAGTGTGAGTTATTATAAAATCAACATTTCTATCGTGTTTATCAAGGTTCATATCGGCTTCTTCGAAGTCTATATTCGACGGCATTTCATCCTCCGGCCACACACTTATTCCTGGCACTCGCATATAAGAATCAACACTGTATCCTCCGCCCATAGTAAATAATTTTTTGTCATTTATAGTATATACTTGACCTCTGCTTAGATGTATGATGTTTGAGCGAATGCGATGCACTTTTCCGCCACACCAGATTTCTTCAGGATACGAGTATATTGCAGGAAAATTTTCGTGATTACCGTCAACAAATAGCATCGTCCATTCCTGAGTTCTTTCAATGTCGTCAAGCATGTGTTTTTCGCTTTCGTCATTATCCCATAGATATCCCCAATCGCCACAAACTATAACGTAATCTCCTTTTTTAAGTAATTTTGTAAATTCTAAAAGCTTTGGATACTTTCCGTGGCTATCACCTGTAATATATATACTCATCGTAATCCTTCTTTCTATTCTTTTAAATTATAACATAAAATCAGTATTATTCCGATATAAACAACTTCATATATTAGAAATGTCCTCACCATCTATAATTCTTCTTTCAAGTTCTTTTGCACGATCTGAATGCTCAAAAAAGGAATCTTTTTCTCTGATAGTTAATGCATCTATAATCTTTTTGTTTTCTATGTCACTATTTTCGCTAATTATTTTTGAGAGTTTGTTAAAAACTTCATCTTCACTTGACTGAACTTTTTTTATATGACAAGGAACAAAGCTTCTAAAGCCATATTGTGAGTTGCTTCTGTAAATACTCCCATATCTAATCTCTCCATAGGAGTCTCGTTTAAAAACGCCATTGTCTCTGTGGTAGACGAAGTATTCTTTGTTTTCTTGCGCATACATCGGCATTCCACTAACTTGAATAATATCGCCACATTCAAAATCAAACTTTATCCCTATTGCAGAGTTAAGAGCATTCCACTCTTTGTACAAGGTTTTTTCGTCTTCATTTCCAAATGATTGAATTTTATAGTTGAATTCAAAATCTAAATATTCATTTGACGACGACTGACTTAAACGGAATATTTGTTCATATTCTCCACCCACAAGCCGATACTTATTAATACTCCAACAGCAAATATCATCAATATCCTCATCTATATCCTCCAACTCGGATAAGCTATTGTCCCAAGCACGATAAATCATATTGTGTATAGAGCCAACTTGTTTAAATACACCGCAGTATTCGATGTTATACTTTAAAAATTCTTTTCTGCAAATATTGTAAGCATGGTAGACTTCATCATCCTTTGCATCAGTTAAAAGTAAATCTTTTATCTTTCCCCAAAAACTACTAACATTCTTAATATACTCTTTAAACAAATTATTAGTCTGCATAGTCATTGATGTTATCCTCCACATCTCTTATTCCAAATATTTCATTTAATCCAAGCTTATTAAACACATTATAAAACAATCTCAAAACAAAAAGTGCTATCTTCTTAAATGGATTTGCTAACACTCTGTATGTTTCTTTATCGACTATGTAAAACATAGTCATTGTAACCGCCGGTATCCCTATATATCTATATAATCCAATAAAATTCATATATCGTAAATCCTCTATGAAAAATTGAAATAGGGGAACCTCAATCCTTTCGCTAAATATTGAAATAAAACCAATTTGATGCAAAACATTATTCAAAATAAATATAGATAACATCAAAAGTATAGAAATTAAAGCTACAACACCATATTTAGTCGAGTTTTTCATTTTGCAAAGCGATCTATTTAAAACATTCGTTGTTAAAGTAATCATACAGAAAAATACAAAACACTTAAGTCCCTGTTGTGACAGACGGTATCTATCACCGAGATATGCGCTGTAAAACATTAACAATAATCCAACAATAATTATTGAAATTGAAAAAGCATTATATATTTTTAGAAATTTTATCTTCCTTGATTTCATTTCAATACCCCCTATATTTGCTTACGACAAGCCACTATAGTGGCTTGTTTCGGCTACTAAAGCCATCATCAGGTAAGCTCTTACTTATCATATGGATCATTACCGCTTCCACCACAATCATTGCAGGTTACTTTTCCTGTTCCATTACAATGTCTGCATTCTTTTTCCGGATTGCGCGGATCTGTTCTGCTACCTCTACATACCGGACAAGTTTCCTTTCCTGAACCTCCACAAATTCTGCATTTTGCCATTTTAATACACTCCTTCTTTAATTATAATTTATTTTTAAACCACTCTTTCGAATGGATTATAAACTCCTTTGTGTAGCCGTGTTCTTTACCCATTAATTCAATATATTTTTTCTCACATTTTAATTTGTCATTTAGTTCCTTTATGTTCTCTTTTGGACATATGTAATCTTTCTCACCTGAGACTAAAAGTGTAGGACATTTTATACGCTCTGTATGACTCATTGGATCAATTACGTAAAGTTTTTCTTTCGCTATAAAGTCGTATACAAATCGTCCACTGCGAGAAGCAACTCCATATCTGACATCACTATACACATAATCAGAAAATCCTATCAAAAACGGCATTTCAGATGCGCAGCAAGTCGTAATATCGTTGTAAATCGAAGACATAATAAGAGCTGCCGCTCCCCCTTGAGATGTGCCTATAAAAATGAGTTTTTGATTTTCCTTCCTCACTGCTTCAATTGCAACAATTACGTCAAGGAACCATTCAGCATAACCTTTATTCGTATCTGCTTCTATCAGCGTATCATATAATACAGGCCAAGTATTATTTTTCATCTTCGTTTTATTAAATCCTTTTGGTGTATTATACCCCATAGGTGATATTTGAAGAATGTCATACTCTTCACTAATATACTCTGTCATATCATTCCATTCTGAACCATAGCAAGGCAGAGAAATCATTAAGTAATCGGCAGAATTTTCATTTTCCCAATAACGTGCATAAAACTTGCTTTTTGAATGTTTAAATTCAAGCCATTGGAATCTTGCTTCATCATTTGTCCTGACTACATCAACATTTGTTTGAGAAGCTCGGTCCCTCAATTTTCTGCACCAATCATCTACTCTTTCCTTCCTCAAATCTGGTGTTATAGTGTATTCAGGTATTATTTCTTTTGCAAGTTCAGGCTCTTTCTCCATAAATTCCAAGAATTTTTCCTTAGTACATTCAGTTATGTATCCTGTTCCGTCTGTCAATAATATAATTTCATCAATCGCTGATTTATCGCATATGATTTCAATTTGTAACGAAAAAATTCGGGAGTTAATTATCTCATATGGATAGCAAAGATATTCTGCAATTGCTTTTACTATTCCATCATAAAATTCTTCACTATAAAATGATGATTTACTGTTTCGCTTCGATGTCAAAAATACATCTATTTTGTATTTTTCACAATCATCTATCCTGTATGAAAACAAATTCTTTCTGCTCATACTTTCCTACTCCTCATCGCTATGTACTATTTTCTGTTTCATAATGTAATATGTTGCTACAGTTATCGCAACAGCGATAATTGCATATAACCAAGGAATTTCTGACGCATTAAGGTCTGCGATGAAATTTTCAATATCCTTCATATCTACCCACTTTATATTCATTATGTATAACCAAGTCCTTGTAACGAAATATGATGCTGCACCTATCACTCCGCATCCGCATATTAAAATCAGTTGTTTAAACTCTTTTACACTTTCTCTTTTATTAATCACATAAAGTAAGCTGCCAAGAAGAATAGAGCAACCGCCTATTATAATTACATTTTCAATCCATGCCGGAAAGAAGTAATACTCTTCCGTCTGAATAAGATATGCTTTGAGTACAATACACATGAGAGTTAAAACTCCGATACATGATATTGTTATTTTTCTTTTACTCATTTTTTATTTCCTCCTCTGAAATTTTATATATCTTATCGTTTCTCAAAAACAATGTTTTTCTATCATCGAAATCTTTTACTTTTTGAAGTGTCGACATATCTCTTTGATCTATGTGGCATAAGATTTTTCTTTTTAATATTCCTAATCCCTCATAACTGCCAAGAACATAATTACAATCCTCGACCATTCTTAAATAGTTTAAGTCGTTTGATAACAAATCTGCACCTGAGGAAATTCCGAAATAATTACATCCACCTACTACCATTTCTCTTAAAATGTTTTTTATTTTATACTCTTCCATCTCCTTAAGCAACTTAAACGGATTGCCACCCGGTACGTATATCCAATCGTACTTTCGTTCTTTTAGTTGCTCTGTTGTAAATTCACTGCAAATATCTATTTTATCTCTTTTAAATCCGAATGGAATTAGTCCATTTAGAATTTCTCTGTCTGCTGTTTTAGTGTTATCAAACCCAGCGAATGGAACAACTAAGACTTTCCTGTTCTCTGGTTCTATATACTTCTTGGCCTTTTCAGCAATAATTGGCGAACATAAGCCAAATGACGAGATTAAGATCATTTTAATCCTTCCTTTCCAACCTTGTGACATAGCTAATCTCTGTGCCACTGCAACTTTCATCCATAGCAAATGCTATTGTCGGATTCCATTCATGTCTATTACACCAAGCATAAAACCCTTCTTGGACAGTCATAATATCGCACAATCCCATTTCATCATTACCTTTGATAATCACAATATCGTCGACAGAACCTTCAGGAAATTTGATGTATCTCAATTCATTCTTTAATTCATCAATTTCACCTTTAAATGATATCATAAGAAATCTATCATTTCCATCTGTGTGCAAAGAGGTGATTACTTCATCAGCCGAAAATTCAATAATTGCTTTTGCATTGGCAAATTGAATCTCTGTTTCAAGAGCAATTATTTTCAATTTGTTCAAACTCAACTCATTTAATGTAATCATTTACTTTCCTCCGTTCTTCTTATCTCCTCAAGCTGCATATTATATTCTATTGTTACAATTGCTTCCTGAGTATGATAATCAATCCATCGATATGTAATTGATTTTCGTACTTCATTTTGACCAACGAGTTCTGGATATGCAATTCCATTATACTCATATATTTGTGAATACGGAATTTCCTCAAAGGTTTTACCGAAATCAGTTGAAATTCTAAAATAACCTTGCTGTGACATCGTGCCGAAACTGCTTTCAATCAGAACAGAATCCACAAGCACCCAACTATAATTACCCGTACTGTAAATTTCTTCATTCACAACATTCCATGTTGCACCGTTGTCTACTGTCCTCCATGTTCTTCTGGAGGCCTTGCCCATACCTTCATCATTTTCGTAGTACTTAGTAATTGCATACCCAAGACCGTCTTCCTGTATCTTGTGATACATTATCAATTCATCATCAGACTTAGATAGCTCCATCCCTTTTGATGCTTTTGTCAGCATTTCGGATGTATAATTGATGCTTATGCCATTTCCGTTTTCATCTTGCGGATATATGTATTTCTCTTTCTGCTGCTTTTCTGCATAGTCTTTAAACTCTTCCTGAAGCTGCTCTTCTTTTTCTTTGTTGTATGCCTTTTGATAACTACTAAGAATCGTCAGTCCAACAACTCCAAGCAACAATATGATTAAGATAATTATAAAGCATTTCTTTTTACTCATATTATCGTTCACCTTTCTTATTTATACAATATCCTTTTCAAATAATTTATCGCATAGCTCCTGAATATTTTTTACAGGTTCAATTTCCATGTTGTATTTGTTGAGATTTTCATCTTCCACAAGTTGCTTATAATTGTCTAATGGTATAATCACTTTTTTGCATCTGGCTTTTTCTGCAGCAATGAGTTTTTGTTCAACACCTCCAATCGACCAAATATCTCCAAAGACATCTAATTCTCCTGTCATGGCAATTTTACTGCTAATCGGTTTCTTCGTCATGCAGGAATATAGTGCTAAAAAAATTGTTATTCCGGCACTCGGGCCGTCTTTCTCAATACTGCCCTCTGCGAAGTGGAAGTGCAATACAGGAAGTTTTTTCTTCAACATCTTGCTGACCAACAACTTTGAAATCTTTATACTGTCAATTACTGATTGTTTTGGAAGTCCTGTGATCTCATCCTCTTCACCATAAGGATTCTCAGTTACTTGTACGGCAAATGTTGTTCCCATATTACCGCACACAGCTAATGCTCTTGTAATTCCAGGTGCTGGCTGTTCTTTTATATTGCCTCTGTCTAACGGCTTTGCTCCAAGCACGCTTTTTACAAATTCATCGTTGATATTTTTAATCTCATTTCCTAATTGCCTTTCTTTTACATACTCTCGAAGTATTTTGGTTAAAGCCTGTGACACATCTCTAATTCCATATGACGAGCAGTAATCTTTAACAATGTTCATTATGGACACATCAAAAACCTCTTCATCAGTTATACCCAATTCCTTTATTTTTTTGGCAAGAACATATTCCTCTGCAATATGTATCTTTTCTGTTTCTGTGTAGCCTGTAAGCTCTACAATCTCCATGCGGTCTTTAACAGATACAGGTATTTTAGCTATGTCATTTGATGTTGCAATAAAGAAAACGTTTGATACATCAAACGGAAAACCAAGAAAAGCATCTGTGAACATTGCTGAATCGTCAAGCAAATCAAGCAGTGAGCTATACGGATCCGATATTTCCTCTTTAATTTTATCTATTTCATCAAGAAGGATTACTACATTGTCTGTTCCTACTTTTGCAAGTTCCGCAATTATCTTTCCTACAGTAGAATCCTTAACTGTTGTTTCAAATCCTTTTAGATATGCGGATGTAGATACTCCATTCAAAGATATTTTCACGAAAGCCCTACCCATTGCATCTGCAATAGTTTTTGCCAAGCTTGTTTTGCCTACACCACATGGACCATTGAGTAATATGCAGTTTGCAGAAACTTTACGACTCACATTACATACTGCGACATGCGATATAATCGCTTCTTTTACCTCATCCATTCCATAATGAGTTTCATCAAGCTTTTCTTTTACACTTCTTAAATCAATATTTTGCTTTTTATTCTTAGGCACAATGTTAACGATATACGAAAGCTTTTTCCTTATCACTTCCTTTTCATCTTTTTCTTTTACAGAATCGTATTTAATAAATAGCTTTTCTATTTCTTCTTCTACAGAAACACTGTAGCTGTCTCTGAAAAACATGAACTTGTTTTTTAATGCTGCGATATCATATACAATTTTATCTCTTGAACATGGTGCAATACCGAGCATTACTTCGATATTTTTGCTGTTAATTCCAAGCTTATCAAGTTTATTTTTGGACATATAATTTAGCGCATTTTTAATTACTGTTTCTACATTTCTTTTTACATCTCTGACATTCGACATTACATACTTTGTTGCTACTGCTATTATGGCATCTTCTTCCCAAACGATCTCCTTTCCCTTAAAATCATAACGACATAGTTCTTCATCAATAATATATTCTTTAGTTAAGTTAATTTTTTCTTCATCAGTGTATCCCGGAACATACATGACACTGACTCTATCTAAGATTGCAGAAGGCAATTCCGATATATCATTGGCTGTTAACACAAAAATTACATTTGATAAATCGATTCCCGATTCGAGCATATTGTCGATAAACAATTCATCTCTGTCAAGAATATCATATAGCGCATTCATCGGATTGCCATCTTGTCCGTTTCTACTCATTTTATCGACTTCATCAAGCATAACACAACAATGATCTGATTTCTTATGTATGGTATTGATGATTTGACCGTAAGTTGCATTTTCATATAAGCGAGGTGTTCCTTTGAGAAAGCATGGAGTCTCAATTCCGTTCAGGGAAATTTTCTCGAACGGCATTCCTGAAATTTCACATGCATATTTCCAAATAGCAGTTTTTCCAACTCCGGGAGGTCCCACTAAAAGAATATTCGCACCCTTCTTATACTTTTTTGCATCATAACTTGCAAGAGTTTGAATTATATGCTCCTTCAAGCTATCCTGTCCGTAAAACTTTTCATCAAGTTTGTTTTTAAGATACTCATAATCAATATTGAGCTTTGTTTGCTTACCCCATTCAGTATTTATCATACACTCTAAAATCTTATCCCTTTGTTTTCCTCTTGCGGTAGATGTTCTCAATGTATTATCAATGATCTTCTGAACAGACTTTGGGTAATACTCCTTGAGTATTTCATACTTTCTTTTAATTTCTGGATAAGATACAAAGTGAAACATTTCATCTTCGTCTGCCAATCCAATCTTTTCACATGACGAAGCAATTCTAAATATCTCTCTTTGTTTCTCTTCTGAAAAGCAGGATGCATTTCTTTTGAGTTTCTCATCAGTTATTTTTTCCTTCATTCCTACATAACCCTTATCAACCTTTTTTATTGATTTTAAATACAACTTGTCCCCAACCAGCACTCCGCTAAATGAATATGTGTCTTTCTCCTCTATATCACATAAATCGGTATAATTCATCGACTTATCAAGCATACAAGTATATTTAGGAATAGTTTTTATTTCCATTATGAGCATATCGCTATCCTGATATATGTATCTTGGCTCTGCAACAAAATTTACCTCAATTAATGTAGTAGCATCATTTTCTCTTTCTAAACATTGCAAAGCAAATATTCTGTCATTGGCTCTATTCACATCATTATTTTCATGTAGTGCTTCAAAATGATGTACAATACATTCATCTCTATCATAACAGAAAAAATTATATCTCTTCCCATTTGATAATACAGTTTCTGATTTCAAATTATTTCTGTCAATTCTCGCATTAATTTTGCCGCCATCATCTGCGATAATATTGAATTCAAACATTTTATCATTCGGATCCGGTAAATTGATAAATTTGACTGTTCCCTCAATTTCCGTGAACTCCGATTCGCTCATTCTCAACGCTGTTTTTTCGATATCACTTATGGAATAAACATATATACCTGATTTGTTCAACAAACAATTTATAATATACTCATGTCCGATTTGCGGCAGCTCCTGTTCGCTCAAGTAAAAACAGTTATATTCAAATTCATCATTGTATATCGTAAGCTCCGGATATTCATTGTCAGCGTTTATTCCTTTCACTCTTGCTTCAACACTGATTTTAACTTTATATCCTTCTCCAATCTTATCTGCAGATATATACTCTGGAAATAGTTTGCAAAAATTTCTATCAGTATTCTTTCTTTCAATAAAATCATTTTCTATGTCTATAAAATCTATGATATATGTTTTTCCTTCTCTTTCCTGCAACGCAAAATAATATTCGCCGCCATTTCTCATAATGCCATCACTTTTGCACACTTCAACATCAAGAACTGCAGATGTAACATTCCCATTGTCTTCTTTAATAAATACTTCAAGACCATTGTTTAAGTCCAATAAATCCGTTGCAAACATAGCAGTTGATTTGCGGTTATAGATTGCTGAAATATTATTTTTCTTATGACAACCGATTGTTTCATCTCTTTGTTTGCAATGTATCGCCAAAGACTCTTTCTTTTCACTAACTATTGGTTTAATCTTATTCATATCATCAGTCTCCTAACTTTGTTCGGAAATCTCTGAAATTATACTTTTAACTATTTCTTTGTAGCTTCCTCCCGTATAGGGTGTATCATTTATCGAAACTAATATCGTATGATTTTCGCTAAAACATAAAAAATATGAGTGATTGAGACCTGTCCCTAATTGTGCGGTCCCTGTTTTAGCACAAATGCTATTATCAATTTCATATAAATCCGGGTATTTTTCTTTTACAGTGTTATTAGCAATTTCCTTAACCCTACGAGAAGTCTTTTTATCCAAAGACACCGAAAGCACTTCTTTCTTCCCTTTGTAAATATTTCTTCCTTTAGCATCGATTTTATTGGAGATAATATAGGGTTTCAACATTACACCGTCATTAGATATCGTTTGTCCTATCATGGCAATATGCATTGGTGTCATTTGTAATTTACCTTGTCCAAAGGAAGTAAAAGCTAATGTCTTATCTGTGCCATCAAGTTTAAAATTACTGTGCAATGTGGTAAAGTCAAGGTCTATATCTTTACCAATATAAAATCTTTCGGCAATTTCTCGTAGGTTCCCTTCGCCTATTTTTTCTACAGTTAGTGCTGCATAATATGTATTCGTTGAATTTTTAAACGCTGAGAATAGAGTTTCATTACCATATATGTAATTCCCGTAATTGTGAATATTAGCGTCATCTACCGTATATAATCCTGTATCTATGTATTCAAATTCATCATTTTCAGTTTCAATTGCCGCGGCGGTTGTAATAATTTTAAACACACTTCCAGGTGGCTCTTGATCTGTTGTTGCTGATGGCAAAAAGAATCCCTCAATACTGCTGTATTTATCATAAAATTTATCAATGCCACTTACTTCATAATCACATTTTTTTCTTGAAACACATGCGAGAATTTTTCCTGTTTTATTCTCTATAACAACGATCGAACCATCCAAATTTCTATCACTAAGTTCTGTATATACCATATTTTGCAAAGAGTTCTTTGTTGTCAATTGTATGGTTCCGCCTTTTCCAGTTCCCAAATCATCATACAGAGTATCGGCACAAGTATTTCGAAGACCAGATGAACCATAAATGATACTATTATATCCCAAAAGATATGAGTAGGCAGAACTCATCGTAGTATTATCTGTATTGTAAGGTTCTTGTGGTGAAAAGATAGTACGTCCGTCATCATCAATAAAATCCCCTTCCACCGTTTCTTGCCTATGTAATTGCGCAATTAACTTCATCTTAGAGGAGTCCGAATTAGAAACATTGACTACTTCCGAATATGACATCAAATAAATAGTGAATGCCAAAACAAGACATGTGGCAATAACAACCATTGTTTTATTTTTCATATGTAATATCACTCCTCGATAAAATATTATATACAAGCAAGTATGTTACCACTGTATTTGTACCACCCGAAGACAAAAATGGAATTCCAATTCCCGTCATTACAAAAAAGTTTATACTTCCGGCAATCATTATAAATGCTTGATAACACAGTGCAGTAATAGAAGCAATTTTTAATGGAGATTTAGTGTAATTCAACCTATAATATATATTGAAAAACAGTATTATAACCCCTATTCCAAAGCTCAAACCCAATTTCATAAGAATCGCAGGAAATATGAAATCGCTCACTGCCACAGGAATATGAATTGTATATTCAGAATTGCCAAACCAGCCTCCTATTAGTGCTGCCTGTTTTGCTTTCAGCGCCTGATAACCATAACTTTCATACTTTGTCCCATCATAATTAATCCACACATTGATTCGGTTTGTTACCTTTTCAAAAATGATTCTTAATTTTGCTAAACCTATACTGTCTAAAATTCCTCCGAACTTTATAGTAATAAGATAAAAAAGTGATAACAATATTATTCCACCCATAATGCTTGCAATTATAATTGTCTTATATTTCTTATTCTTTATGTAAATAATTATAAATGTTATGTACACAGAAAAATTAACTAATATTGTACCGAGTTCATTCATCATTACCATCAAAACAGAAATTGTCACGAAAAACAGAGAAGATATTTTAAACTTCATCTTTTCTTCATAATCACTTGAATATAGAACTGACATAAAATAAAGAAATGCTACTTTAATCAAATCTGATATCTGCAGAGATATTCCGCCTATTGTTAACCAGGCTTTTGTTCCATTAATGCTTCTGCCAAAAATAATTAATAACAACGATGCAACAATACTGAAGCCAGCTAAAATATATAATAACGTTTCTTTTTTTACAAAATAGTTTTTATCAAAATAACCATACAACCCAACTATACACAGACTTAAAAACATAATTACAGCTGATTTGGAACTTGATGTCTGTCCCAATATATTCTGTATACATATTCCTATATTAACTAATGTAATACATGACCAGATGACTCTTTTATTTGCCCCTTGAGAAATACCATATATCAGTATGAATTCACATACTGCAAACGTAACTAACAATGTTGTCAAATATGAATTTATATCACCTTTTACAGCTGACAAGAGACCAAATAAAAATTGTGTTAAGAGAATCAGTAATGATCCTTTTTTAACAATATCCGCCTTAAATATATCGATGTTACTTTTCATAAATGAACGCTCCTGTTAATGATTATTTAGAATATATCTTTGTAACAACGCTTTCTGCCTTATTTGAATTTTGGTTTAAATTATTTAATCCGGAGTTCCCTGTTTTGCTGAAAATAATCGGAGTATCCCAGAGAAATATCGTAACCCCTTCTTCAATCACAGCTGTCTCTATTTTCTCACCTTCACAATAATTATGTTCTTCGTCATAATAACTGTTGACGTATGAACCATTTCTACTTCCATTATCCACATAGATGATGCTCTCTGTTTCATCATCATAAATAACTATAGCGTGTTCTTCACTAACAAAATCATTATTACTTATCCTTAAACTTACATTTTGCCCTCTGCCTATACTAAACGGCTCAGACATTAACCCCGTTATGGTAAATGTAGTTTTCTTGATTGTATGTTTGTTTGATTTATCCCTAACCAAAACATACCAAGTATCTCCATTAGCACCATTTTTTATTGGCATTTTTCTTCTTACAACTGTTGTTGCATTTGTTTTATCATTATTCATTTCTTTTTCTACATCGTTATCAGAAGTATTTTTATTTTTTTCAATTCTCTTTAACTTAACAAAATCAATTATTTTTTTCGCCTTGTTCTCTCCTGTCGAAACAGAAATAATAATCGTTCCTACAATTAAAAGTACCAATACCACCAGAATTTGCTGAAATAAGTTGCTCATAAAAACATCTCCTTAAAAATAAAATATAGTCAAGAGGTCATCTCTTGACTATATCATATCACATCTGTATTATACACCTTTAATTATTTTTCCCATAGGTTATTCAATTCTTTTACCAGTTAAATCATAATATTCTTTTTTAGTCTGATCAACTAATATGATTCCCAACACTTGATCTTCTCTTGCATAATCAAACTTAAATGGAACAATTATTTTATTATTTATATCAATTATGCCTATCTTGCCAGCAATACTTGTTAATGCGCAATTTTTTCCATATCTGTCATCAAAATGTACCCAATTATCATATTGAAGCGGAATCACTGTGTTCCCATCCATATCAACAACACCATATTTTTCATTGTTCATAACAGGTATTAATCCATTTTGCGACATATCAAGTTGATCATATTTAAACGGAATTAAAACTTGTTCATTAGAATCAATATATCCATACCGACCATCTTTCTGTGCAACTAAATTTCCGTCATTATCAACGAATAAATCTGTGTATGAAATTTTAGAAACATACCCATCTGCAGTTATAAATCCGTAAGTTATGTCTTCCACATTAGTATTAATCTCTGTTATAGCAATGCCATTCTGAAATTCTCTAACATTGTCACACTTCACTTTAGGAGACATGACATATCTTCCTTTTTTATCAATAATGCCCCATTTTCCGTCTAACTCAACACAGGCTAACCCCTCCGAAAAGTCAGTCCCCGAATCGAACTTAAAAGGAATTATCTCATCTCCATCTATATTTATATATCCTACATATGTTTTTTCGCCGATATACAATGGTGGTTCATTGTATCTATCAAAGTCTCGAATAGGTCTGACTTTTGCAAGTCCTTCACTAAAATCCCCCGCCAACTCATACTTGAGCGAAATTACTTCCTCTCCCTTTGTATTAATATATCCTTTTTGATAGCCCTTTCTCACAACTGTAAGTCCGTCATTAAAAAATTGATTTATCTCATCATATTGGGGAGGTACAACTAAATCTCCATATTCATTAGCTAGTCCATATAGGTTACCTTTTTTCAAAATAAATGAGTAATCAGCATTTTTGGCGCTATCCTCTAACAACCATCTATGATCTAAAATATAATCGTATTCAAAAGGAAGAACAATCTCATTTTCAGAGTTTTTAATTCCGCATTTACTGCCATTCGAAAGAATCACTATTCCGGTTGTTGTAAACAAACTATTATATTGATTTGAATATTCAATAGGTATAACAACCTTTCCTTCTTTATCAATATATCCCCTTTTACCATTTTTACTTACACAAGCAAATCCATTTTCATAATCACTTATCCAATCATACTCCATTGTAATATTTACTCTTTTTTCTTCTGGAATCCATTGAACATCTGCATTCAAAGCTTCAGATATTGCTCTTGCAGGGACAAGAGTTCGATTGTTATATAAAATTGGAGCTACATCAATCGGTATTGCTTTTTGGTTACCATTTTCAATACGTCTATCTTTTTTACTTATGTAGTAATTATTTATTTGTGTTGCGAGCATCGTAATTTCATTTTGAATGTATGCCGTTCGAGTATTGTCATCCCACTCAACTGTGCATCCAAGCTTTTCACAAATCGCTCTTAATGGAACCATTGTTCTTTCCTGATAAATGATAGCTCCTTGGTCTGTTTCTAACAAACAACCATTGATATACACCGAAACAGACTCTTCTGCACCTACACTAACACACATAAATGACATTGTAAATAGTAAAACTATTATCAAACTTATTAACTTTTTCATTTCATTTCTCCTATTCGAAATCCATTGGAATATCCGGAGCCTGTCCCTGAGGATGTTCTGTATGGAACTTGCTATCGCAAACTGGACAGCTTGCTTCAATATTGTCAGTCGTTGTCTCTACAAGTTCTACCGGCTGAACTACACTGTTAGTGCTTCCATTCTTCTCGTCATTACTTACAATCGTAGAAGTATTATCAGATTTTTTTGTTATTGTCTGATTATTGTTGTTCGGAAAATCTTTAGCTGAAATATTTGTATTATGATTGGTTTGAGACAATGGTTGTTTTGTAGTTACTACTTTTTCCACATCTTCTTGCACGTCTATATATGTATCCAAATAATAGTTTTCAAAAACTTTTCCCAACTCAGTATTTCCACTTTCATCTGCATATTGCACATATAATCTAACCCTATATCTGCCAGCGTTTGGTACATCATCTTTCCCTGCATCCAAAATATAATTAAACGAAAACACTCCATTGTTCAAATTTTCATTAGAAATATCGAAAAAATGTTGAATATTTCTGTCGTTTAACCCGTATAAAATTATTTCCGTTGGAATAGATTCCGTATAAATCTCAAATTTAACATTTTTTGTCTGACCATGCGCAATACTTGAGGGCAATGTACTGCCAACTGACATCTTGTTTTTTGCATTTGCACCATTGAGCCTTGTTTCTTCTTTGCTTTTTTCGTATGTCTGCTTAACAAATTGCTCCCAAATAACATTTTCGCTTATTTTGTCAGTTTTCAGCTCGTTGTTAATATCCTTTCCATTGTCTGATGCACTGTGAGGCAATTTATCAAAGTTTGAATAAATTCCACCAAAAAGTAAAACAAAAATTATAACCATCCATATCCAAATTTTATTCTTTTTCTTATTTTTATGCGTTTTTTTTAAATCGTTATTTTGATTTCTTGTTTTTTCCCAATCATCAATAGTTTTTTTTACTATCGTTTTCCAACCATAAAGCATATCCGCATAGTACATAGCTAAAATCTCATTTTTTTCTGATGTCCCTTCTCGTTCAATAGTTAACAACAATTCACTCATGTGGCTTGAGTAAAGGAAAACCAGACCTTTATCTTCTGTACCCTGTCCGTATACAAATGGTAAATCAGTACAAGTCAATATGTAGTCTTGAAATTTCAAGAATTTTTCAACTTCTTCCTCATATTTACTTCCATTTATGTTTGCAATAAATTTTAATCTTTCTTTTAAAGCATCCGGAACAAGGCATTCCTCCTCAGTTTGAGAATCTTGTACTCTTATATATTCATCTATTGCAGCTTTCATTTCTGACGCACTTTGGAAGCGTTTTTCCGGATCTTTATTGAGAGCTCTTTTCATTATTTTTATATACCCATCAGAGCCTTTTTTTAATTTCGTATAATCAGGTTTGAGAATGTTAATATATTTGCGTTCACCATCACAATCAGTATCTCCATGCACAGGACTTGTTGGTGTTAAATCACAATCATTTGCCCAATAATACAAAACTACGCCTATGGAATATATATCACTTCGCGGATCCCTATCCGAATTTGATTCCCTAATACCAACATAATAATAAGCACGTTCAGGAGCTATATAAGCATCCGAAAAAGCATGTCCTATTATGGTCGTGGCTTGTTTAAATATTTTTGCTATTCCCCAATCAATGAGAATATACTTATTCTGCCCTGCATCATACAAAATGTTTTGATGTTTAATATCTCTATGAACCAACTCAACTTCATGCGCTTCTTGAAGAGAATCTAAAATACAACTTGCCATGTTAAGAACATTTCTTTCACACATTTTTTTGAATGCTTTAGCATCAACTTCATCATATTTTTTCATCTTTATACATAAAAGTACATCTACAATTTTACCAGCATTCGTTATTTTAATTGAAAAAACATCGTATGTTTCCGGGAATCCATCCTTCCCATTCATTTTTACATGAATATATCCCTCATTTAGGAACTTTTGAATATTATTATTGTATAAGCTATCATCAATATAATCTTCTTTTTTTTCGAGCGACTTGTACATTTCAAGATATTTGCGAAAACTCGTTATTTTCATTACTTTTTTCACATCATCTTTAACTGAATATATAACCCCAAATCCACCATTTCTATTAAAGGCCTTATTCAGAATAACATTTGTCTTACTTTCTAAAAAAGTTCTGATTTCTTTTATGTTTATCCAATTCTCATCATAGCTTTTCGTTTGGATGATATTCATAGGAAGAGAAATTTCCTTGCATTTTGGCTCTTTAGATCTGATAATCTCCGTCTTCATGATTATATTCACCCCTCAAGTGTAGTGTAGTTTAGTTATCATCATTCGGCATAATCCCAAGAATATTCTTTGTATCAATCCATAAGTTTGGTTCTATGTTATACAATGCCATTTTTAAATAATTCATCATTTCAGGATCCTTCATATCAATATATTCGGTATTACGATATTTTCTATAATTTAAGTACTCCTGAATATCTGCATCGCTTAATCCAAATCCGGTATCAGTTGAATTATCATTAAATATATCAGGAAAATTTCGTTTAATATCCGATATTACAAATATAATTGCCGCTTCCATTCTATCTTTTGGATACATAGGTTCCATGCGAGCCTTAGATAATAGTTGGTTCAGTTCATCAACTGTCATTCGAATTGCAATTCCTAAAGCAATAAGATCATTTCTTGATGGACATTGACATAATTTTTTTATGTTAGAATATTTAACATTAAAATTCGTCGGTAATCCTTCATACTTTGTTACTGTGTTCATAGTAAAATCATTTTCTTCCATATAATTTTCTATGTGTTTATACAGATTTTGATATGCAGTCTTAAACTCGTGAAGATTTGTTTTGACAAAATCATAAAAATTTTCCTCATCTTGAACTTTTTTTAAAGTAGTTTCCAATGTTCTAGTTCCAGAAGAACTGTATCCACTATTTATTTTATCCAATACATTCTCAAAATCACTATCGTCAATATCTCGAAGAATGCTCTGTTCTATTCTTTCATATCTTCTTATAAGTGTATCACCGTTTTCATCAGCAGTTTGTGCAATATATATACATATAGCGTCGCTTATTGTTTTAACATATAAACTAGGCTGCTTTCCATATCTTTTTAATGCGTGATTTATCTCTTCAACACTAAAATTTAAGGCTATAAATAAAATAATTGCTTCTATTCTCTTTGAGGGAAACTTTTTCTTCCATGTTTTTCTCACGGTATCCTCTGAAACTCCACATTGTTTTGCAGCATAGCTATAAAATTCCATTTGAGTCATTCCAATATTTCGATTGACAAAATCAGCTACGACATTTCTATAATAATTTTCCCAATCTAATGTCGCTTCTTTCATTTCTTTTCTGAATTCATCAAAATCATATACTGTTTTTGCCTTATCTAACAACCCTCTAGCGGTTATCGTATCCATTGTTATTCCTCCACTTTTAACACTATTACTGTAATATCGTCATCTGCATCCTGCTGCTTCGCATTCTCCGCCAACTTGGTTGCTACAGTTTCTATTGAAGTGTTTTTTATTATGTTTTTTATCTTTTTTTGCGTCAACCCTTTTGTTATTCCATCAGAACAAATTAAAAATATATCCCCCGCTTTTACATCGAAGTCTTCTATTTTTGCTTGTTCACTACCACTTTCTTCGTGATTTCCAATATACTTAGTTAAAACATTTGCCTCATAATCGCTTTTCTTCTTAATTGAAAATTTTCCTTTTTCTTTAGCTAAAGTGTGTTCTTCGCTTATCTCTATCAATTTCTTTTTTCTTAGCATAAATATAGGGCTATCACCTATGTTACAAGCAATTGCATTATCTTTATTTATTACCAACATCGACAATGTAGCACCACTACGATAACCTTCATTTTCTAATTTTTCAATAGTTTCTGCATTAATAGTATCTAAACAGTCATTAATTACTTTTTTATTACATGATTTAATTTTGTCTATATTCCTAAATACAGATAGTACGGTTTGTTCTGATGCAATTTCTCCACCGTTTTGCCCGCCAACCCCATCACTAATGCATAGCAATAAATTATCTGCTTCACCAGAATGGCAGTAGCACATACGCTCCGCGCTTTCGGCATTCACTAGAAATTTGTCTATCATCATATTATCTTGATTATTTCTGCTCTCTTTACTGATAGTTGTCGCGGAAATTGTAAATTTAAATTTTGGCATTTTATCTCCTCCTCTACAACATTATATCACAACCGAATTTAACTCCACTCTTTTGTTCTTCCCAGTGTTCTTATAACCTTTATATTTTTTTATTTATACCACCCGGGCATTGTTCTTATATCCATATTGTAAAGTTGTCTCATTTTCATTTCACATTGTTGTGCAATAATTGCATACTTTTTAGCCTCTGGTTCATACTCTTTATTTCCATTAATGTTATCTACTCTTGCCATGCTTTTTTGCATCATTATCGCAAGCTCATATCTATACTTTAAAAATTCTTTATATGATGAGTTGTATAATGGTTTAGTTATATTCAACCCTTCTCTCAAACACTCTATAGCTTGATTTAATGAAAACTCCTCCACTAAAAAATTGCCTTTTTTATAAACTCTACGTGCCCTATTTCTATATACAACACCCAAATTGTATGCTGCAGTAATTTCACCTATTTTCATAGATTTTTTATACATTTCTATAGCTGAATCTATATTATTTTCTTCTGTTAAGCGCCCAAGATTGAGAAGTGCCCATGCATTCCCCTTTGCTGCAGAAAGATTGTACCAATACATTGCCTTAGATATATCCTTTTCAAGATATATTCCCTGTTCAAACATCCTACCAATATGTAATTGAGCATCTGAATCACCGCTTTCTGCGGCTTTTTTTATGATTTCGTATTTTGTTTTTATGTATTTTTCTGTAAAGTTATCACCATAAAGTTCATTCTTTATATCTTCATTGAATGAATCATCTTCTGGATACTTATTATCAAGATTATAAGTGACCTTATAGATAAAATACGCTATGCCTATTCCAATTCCTAATATAATCAAAGAACTCATAGCAACCTCCGCAACATTATAATTTTTCCATTATGTATTCATTTTTAAAATCTCAAGTATTTCTTTAACCTTTGCTTCACAATCTACCGAAGTTTGTCCTATATACCTTTTTTGCGAACAACCACCTCTACATATTGGATAAATACTACAGTTTTTGCAACTTTCAAACATAGGACATTCCAAAAAATCATTGTAGTATTTAGTGTATATCATTCCTTTTTCCACTGTTCCTACACTAAATTGTTTCTTTCCTATGTAATGTTCACATTTATATAAATAACCTTCAGGATCAATTACAAAATTTGAAATTTGCATTAATCCACATGGAACTGTTTTGGGAATTGGTATGTAGTTTTTCAACTGTTCCTTCCATCCGATATTTACTAAAAACCTTAAAAATTCAATTTTCATTTCACTAAATTCTTTGTTAGTAAATGCCGGTATTTGGTCACTATTTAATTGTGCAAATGAAAGAGATATATTTTTTCTGATTTTTACTGAGTCATACAGTTGTCTTGTTAATTTTACAATTGATTCATAATTTTCTCTTGAACAATTTAACCTTATTACTATTTTAGTTTCTCTACAATACTTATCAATTTTGGAAATCAACTTTCTAAATTCAGCGGAACTTGTTCCTTTATATTCGTTATAGAAATCCTCGCAGCCATCCATGGATATTTGTATTTCTTTTAAATTAAACTTCTTTAAGGCAGTCATCTTATCATCATCAAGTAGCAATCCGTTAGTAATTATATTAGTCAAAAATTCAATTTGATTTGTCTGGCAAAATCTTAATAAAGCATCTCCTATCTTGGAAATCTTATCAATCGCCAAAAGTGGCTCTCCTCCAAACCATGTAATATTTAGATATTTTAATCTTTTATTATTTTGACATTTAGATATGATAAATTTAATAATAGCGTCTGCTGTTTCGTTATTCATTGTTTTAGACACACATCCGTCTTCATAACAATAGACGCATTTCAAATTACACTTTGTTGTAAGAGCAATAACAAATGATGCTCGTTCTACATCATTTGAATACTGTAATTCTCGCCTCAATGCCTGTAACATTTCATATTCATCGACTGTTTTTTCTACAATAAATCCTTTGTCTATCAAATATGACAAGTACTGATTCTTTTCCGGTTCTAAATTATTCTCTATATTTATTAAATAATCATATACTTCCTTGTTAACCCTTATTAGTTCACCTGACAGGGAATTATAACACAATTTTGTGTCATTCGTTTCAGAAATTATATTGTTATATCTCGAATATTTATACATTTTTATTACCTCTCTTATGCGGATAAAGGGGTGAATGATGTTATATCAAACACCCCCACAACCATTACTTGTATGTTCCGCAATCATAATTACATGTTCCTGATGCTGTATCATTTATTGTAGCAACAGATGTTCCGCTAATAATTATTTCCATTTATATCCCTCCTTATCTTCTTTTATCATACATTTCATAATGTATTCCAAGTAATATTGAAAAATTATTCTCCTGTGAGATAATTATACAAGAATCAATTTTTTCGCTTTTAAAAATTTTTCCCAATTAAAAATTTTTCATCACTTTTCCTAATACTTCGCCGATATTTTCTCTTATTACTAAATCAGCACTATTGTCATATTCCGTTTCTGATTTATTTATCATCACAATATAATTTCCTCTAAAGTATCGCACAAACGATGCCGCCGGATATACAGCAAGTGATGTTCCACCTACTATCAGCATATCTGCATTTGATATGTTTTCAACTGCTGATTCAGTAACACCTTCATATAAGCTTTCACCGTACAGGACCACCTTTGGTTTCATCAATCCGCAACAATGCTTACATTTCGGTATCTCACCACTTTTTATTTTTTCAATTATTGCATCAGTATCAGCACTCTTTCCACAAGCACTACAATTAAATTCGCTTGCAGTACCGTGTAGTTCAATTACATTATCGCTTCCTGCTTTTGGGTGAAGACCGTCAATATTTTGTGTTATAACTGCTTTTAATTTACCCATTACCTCAAGCTCGGCCAATGCTTTATGTGCATTGTTTGGTTCAACCTCTATAATAAAATACTTTCTATAAAAGTCATAAAAAGTTTCGAGGTGCTGAAAGAAAAAACTGTGGCTTAATATTTCTTCAGGTGGTACACCATATTCTTTTACTGTGTTGTACAATCCATATAAACATAACCTTGTATGCAGATGCCGTTCTATCTTTGATATACTGTTTCAGGTTCGTATAGTTTATCTCCTCCTTTATCGGTCTAAACAACGACTCAACCACCTTCTGCGAACAAATAGAGATATGTGCTTTTACAGGGATAAGCTACAGAACCATATCCCTCATCCATATTATCTATAAAAGATGCAAAGGAGAAAACTCGTTAAAGAAATTTTATCCGTCTGAATATTAAATCTATCTCTGTAAAATATGTAAATCAAAATCGCAATAATGAAAACTGATATTCTACCAATCAATCGTAGAAAATATATTCCTATTGTTTTTGATACTCCTACACTATTGTTTTGATGTATACACCTGAAATCGTAATATTTATTTTACAAATCAAGTATTATTATATCATGTGGATGTGTTTTTTTCAATAATAAGGCTGACTTTTCGGCATTTTAACATAGCAAAAATCCGCTAAGAACTTATTCCTAGCGGACTAAAAACTATTTATTCAGTATATTTACTACTTTAATGCCTTTTCTTTTCGCATAATCAACTGTATTTTTAGTTCCACTTTTCTGTCCGTTAAAAACAGCTATTACAAGATTGGACCTGTCAACCATCCATTCATTTCTTACTTGATAGCATCCTGTAAAGTAATGGTCATTGATTTCTTTGACAATGTCTGCTTTTTTAATTATTTTATTAAATCTCATCTTTTCTGTCATACTGCGTCTGCCTTCGAAATTAGGATGAGGCAAAGCACATATCAGGTGCAGATCCCTGTTTGCTTTCTTTCTCTCTAATACAATTTCTGCTGCCCATATGTCCGTTCCCATTGCCATACCTGTTATAAAAGTTACATACCCATCTGCAATAGCATCGTCTATTGCTTTTTCAAGTAGTGGTTTAATTTCTTTTTCTTCAAGTTCCATTTTGTCAGGTCTATGTCCTGTGAAACAACATCGGTGTAATCTTAATTCCTCTTGATTCATAGTTTTTCTCCATAACACACATAATCAGCATTATGTGTGTAACCAAGACTACTGAAATAAAAAAATCACCCTTGTAGGTGATTGCGGTTACCACAAATTCAAAAGAGCCTCAGACCAATGAGTTCGATTTTTTCATTGGTCTATTTGCTATGTGCAAATTTTATAAATTCGTTCTATTTATCTCTGAAACATTGACCTTTTTGCATTTTCGTGGTATAATTTATGTAAATAATTTTATTCTTTTGCCACATAATGCTGATTATGTGGTCTTTTTAATTTTGCATCCGCACGAGTCCCATTCTTTGCATTTGCCTGCGATGGGTGTTGCCATTTTCCATGGTATAGATTCTTGTAGTATTTACACTCGAATGACCGAG
>JAZNWH010000025.1:0-5675 GCA_045593265.1 Clostridia bacterium
TTTGGGAACAATAAAAAAACACCGCATCCATTTTTTTCGGTAGCGGTGTTTTTTTATAATTCTTATTTTACTATTAGTTTTCAGACAACATTTCTTCAAAAACTTCTGTTGGTACCGGTTTTGAATAGTAATAACCTTGTAAATAGCAATTCTCAAATTGACGCAAGAACTCAACCTGTGAAAGAAGTTCAACACCTTCAACAACAACGTCTAAATCCATAGTATGTGCCATTTCAATTAACGCTTTCATAATAACATGGCTCTTGTCGCCTTCACCATCAAGGAATTTTAAATCAAGTTTAATAATATCCAATGGCATTTCTTTTAACATATTAAGTGATGAGTAACCACTACCGAAGTCATCCATAGCAATCCTGAAACCATCTGCCTGAAGTTCACGAATTGTATCGAAAATTTTCCCTGAATCTTCACTGCAAAGTGATTCTGTAATTTCAAGCTCAATATCGTGTGGCTCCAAGTCATACTTTTCAATCAACTCTCTGAACTGACTACGTAATTCACTGCCATAGAAGTGGATTCGTGAAACATTAATGGAAATAGGAACAGTTTTCATCCCTTTTTTCTTTAATTCTGACTGAAAACGACAAGTTTCTTCCCAAACGAAATGGTCAAGCGGGTCAATAAATCCATTGCGTTCAAATATATTAATAAATACACCAGGAGACACAAGCCCCTTTTGGGGATGTTGCCAACGAACAAGCGTTTCACCACCGACAATTGATTCAGTAATCGAATCATATTTGGGCTGAACAACTATAAAGAACTGGCGTTCTGCCAAAGCTTGCTCCATTTCAGACTCAACTTCTTGTTCTAACTGAGCTTGTTTGCGTACGTTATCATCATAAAAATGGATATATTCCGTATATGTGTAGTTTTTGTTACGGGTCGCTTCTATTGCCCTGTCACACATAACGTTAACAGGCATTTCCTTATCTTCTACCAAAAATACACCGTAAACTACTCGAACATCAATATCATCAAGGAATGTTTTAAAATTCTTAGGAAGTTCTATTTTTTCAAACTCAGATTTTGGAATACACATATAAAAATTATCTATCATAAAACGAGCAAAAATTATGCGTTGATTTACATCTAATTTCTGCAACTGTGCACCAATTTCTTTTAACAACCGGTCACCTACACTCATACCATAGTGCTCATTTACAACCTTAAAATTACAGATATTCATAGAGATAATATAAAAAAGTTCGTTTGATTCTTTAATAAGCTTCTCTGCTTCTTCATAGAAATAAGAACGATTATAAAGACCTGTAATCTCATCTTCTCTTGCTTTTTTCTGTAATATTTCAAACTCTCTTCTTTGGATTTTTGCATCAGCTAATTTGTTTGTAAAAATTCCATAACCAATTATTGCAAATAACAAAATTAAAACTACAACAATCATCCATTTCCAATTCTGGTAAAAAAAGTCAGAATTCTCAAGTGGATACGGTGACATAAGCAATTCACGTTTTACGATTTCGTTAATCTCGTCGTAGGTAATGTGGTGGATTGCTTTATTTATAATATCTATAAGCATCTGTTGTTCTTCTAATGCTACTAAACACACATCATTTCCGTGGTCAACACCCGGAACAACCGTAAGTTTATCTGAAAACTCAGGTTTCTGCATTAAATAACTTGCACGGTGTGTATTTTGAATTACCACACCAACTTTTTTATCGGTAAGCGCTTCAAAGCAGGATTTAGCATCATCAAAATACTGAATCTCATAGTCAGGATTTTCCTCAAGAAGCATTGGTTCTAAATATGCTAAATCCTTTGTTAAAGCAATAATATGAGATACATATTTATCTTCAACAAAAGCAGCTTTACGCTTAACATATGAAATGGAAACGTTTGTAATAGAATTCGAAAGAATAGTATCTTCCAAATCACTCATATACTGTAAAGCATTTTGTGTATGTAAAAGAAGGTAACCGTCGTTCATAAAGTCCTTGTAGGTTTCCTGAGAGTAATTTTCAACATCTCCGCCTTCAAGAACAATATTGATACCGCTTTTCTGAGAGAGAAGTTTTATAACCTCTGCCCATATACCTTTGGTTTCGCCGTTTTCCATATAACAAGATGGATGTTGATCCTGAATAAGCTTAACCTTTATAGTTCCAAGGTTTTTAATGTAATTCAACTCTTCTTTTGTGTAAAGAGGCACACTGCTTATTGACTCGTGATTAAAATACTTTGCCCTCAAATTACCTTCAAAAGAAGGCTCGTCTAACATAATTTCGTGAAGAACGTCATCTATCTCATTAATTAAATTCTGATTTTTAAATTGTGTAATGCAATAAAATGGGTCAGTACCAGAAACATCAACTAATTTAAGCCCTGAAGTCGCATAACGGCTACCAACCACCATCATATCAATCCCGCCGTTACTAAGGGCATCCTTCATCTCGTTTACTTTATTAAAATAAACAGCCTCAAATGAAATTCCCGTTTCATTTGCATACTTTTCAAAGTCGGAAGCAGAATAACTTTCTTCAAGCAACCCTACTTTAATTCCTTGCATCGTTTCGTAGTCCTGGTAGAAATATTTGCTATCTGTTTTTGCATAAAGAATAGATGTCTCATAACCGATAGGCATTGACGAATATAAAAATTCTGCCGCACGCTCATCGGTATAGTGAGCAGTACAAATTAAATCGATACTGCCATTGCGCAATTTTTCAAGCGAATCGTGCCAACTATCATTTTTGACATATTTATACTTCCAACCGGTGTATTCAGCGATTTTTTCAAGATATTCAACACCATATCCGTAATAGTGTCCATCGCTTTCTTTAATAAACTGAGAGTTGCTGTCATAACCAACTCTTACCACCTTTTCTTCTGAAGCAAAGACGGTTTGCGGAACTATTAAAAAAGCAACCATCAAAGACAATAAAATACAACAAATTGATTTAACCAGTCTTAAAAATTTGCACATAATTTTCATATTTGAAGCCTCTTTTTTATTTTATATCAAATACAATTACATTATAACTTTTTTTATATAAAATTCAAGTAATTTTGAGTTTTTACACTTAAATTCGATATTTCAATTTAATTTTTTCTGATTTTATTATAGTTTATTTAATAAAAAAACGCAACTAAACAGTTGCGTTTTTCTATATATTGTTGCCAACCCAAGAACTTGAACCTGTCCTCACCGAATGTGAACACAATCGTTGCCGTTGACGGCAAAGCGAAGCAAACGCCGTCAAGTCCTGCTACCCGCACCAAAAAGAAAAGTCGCACGAAAGTGCTACTTCTCTTTTTGTACTATTATCTATTCTTTATTATCTCTTCTCTATTCTCTTAAATCCCAAGATATTTCCCCTTCTTTTATAATTTACAATACATCTCCTGAGCTTTGGGAATAAAACCAAGTTTTTCATAAAGTGAAATAGCATTAGTATTTGTGGTAAGAACATCAAGATTTATAAAACTGCAATTTTGTTCTTTCGCCCAATCTTTTGCCGAGTTCATCAACGCTGTTCCGAAACCTTTATTTCTGTGAGCTTCCGTTACAATTACATCCATTATATAACAATATTTACCAGGAAGCATAAAGTCAAAATCAGGTCTTACCTTTGCCTGAAGCAGAATAAAACCAACAACTGTACCATCGTTTTCGTAAACAAGGATATCCGAATCATCATCCGAAATCGTTTTTTCAAGGAACTCTATACTTTGGTCGCCCTCTTTTATAAAATCAGGTATCAGTTTTGACATTTCTCTGAATTGCTCACGATACAATTCTGATATTGCAGGTATATCGTTATGTATTGCTTTTCTTATCATAAACTATTCTCCCACGCTTCTTTAAGTTCTTTTATATTCTGATAACGCTCTTTTCTATCATTACTTACAGCTTTTGTTGCAACTGCAAATGCTTCATCTGACAGTTGCCATTCTTCACGAGTGCGATTGTAATTACCAAAAAGAGCAAATGCAAAAGCACCGGCACAATAAACATTTGTTACCTCGTCAATATCTGCACCGAGTTTGTATTCTTCGGGAGACTGAAACTTTGAACTGCCCCACATTCTGCCCATATCGTTGACACACGGTTGCTTTCTGAAAAAGTCAATATCACAGATTGTTGTTTTGTTATTCTCGGCATCGTACATAATACTTCCATCGTAAAAATCAACTGCAACATATCCGTTTGAATTGGTGTAGTCCAAGAAATCGAGTATATCGTGAAAAACATTAAGCCTGTCCGCAATAGGTAAATTCATAAATCTACGATGTTCTGCAGGGTACATCCTGCCCATACAGTCACCGTGAACCCTTTTTAATATTTTTTCAAATGCGTTATTGATTTCTTTTGCTTCAACAAATTCGATGAGATTATTGTGCTTCAAATTCTCATATACAGGCAAGGTTGATTTCAAACGCTCAATCGCATCTTCAGGCGTACCATTATATGCTTCAGTCGGCGCACCTGCAAATTTAACAAAATATCTTTCACCGTCTTTTTCTGTTCCAAAACAGATATTTCCTGAATCCTGGTCATCAAACACTTTGAACACCTTTCCGTATTGGCTTAAAAAGCTGAAATCGAAAGGTGCTTTCATTTTATATGGAAGACCATCTATGTATTGCAAATAGTAACCCTTGAAATACCAAGTTGGAACAGGGTTCTGCATATTGTCATACCATTCGAGGACGTCTTTTGCTTGGTTTAGCATTGTCTGAATTTCACCGTCACCGAAAGGTATTGCCCAAGGGATTGATGAAAGCATATTACTGCTAATATAAAGTGCAAGAAGTTTCCAGAAATCCATTGGTACTTCATCATCAAAATAACCATTGACAATGCCTGAAGCGAAAAGCGGAGCAGACTGTGCACACCATACAATGCGATTGAATTCTTCCCACGGATCACCGAAATCATATCGGTCAAAATCAATAATAACGATTTTGCCATTTTCAACCATCATATTGCCGATATGATAATCTCCGTGCTGATAAGTTTGTGGTCTGTTTTTAAGCAAATGTCGGTTAGCTTTTATGTAGTCAATAATATATTCAGCACCGTCAAACTTTATAGGGCAGTCATTATACATCTGTATTTTTCTGTCCATTTTCTTGTTAAAACGGATTTCCCAATCTGGTTGGTCAGCAGGTGCAGGGATAGAATGAATTTTATTTAAAATTCTGCCCGCTTCAAGTCCGAGAGCATACTGCTCGGAGTCAGCAAGTAAAGGCACAACCTCAGTTGCATCTTTGCCATCAATCCAAGTCTGTAATGTATAAACACCCTCGTCACACTTGCCAAAGACAACAGGCTTACACATAGGCACACCAAGCTTTTCAACTTGCTTTTGCATAATGTACATATTCTCACGGTTTGCACTCTTTTCAAAAGGTGTAATACGAAGAAGATATTTAGTTCCATCAGCAGTTATGACACAGTATTTTTTGTCACCCGACCAACCTTTGTTTATAGGTTCTTTTGTTATAAAATCTACACTTTGTTCTAACATATCCAACCCCTTAATTTACACAATATTATTTCAAATAATCTATACATCCATTCCTGTATTCCAAATATTCAAGAAAATCTTTATATGGAGCTGTTATTAGTCTAGGATCATATAAACTATCATCGCCTTGAAAAAGTTTTTCTTTGCTTTCTAAAACAT
>JAZNWH010000026.1:0-1763 GCA_045593265.1 Clostridia bacterium
AAATTTCACTCTTGATTATATATCACTTGATTTGTCATAAACCGATTCTGCCATCAGCTTCAACCCTAACCTGAAGCCATCTATGAAAGCTTCTTTTTCCAAGATGTTATTCATATCTGTCATACACTCTTTTAGTTTTTCAAACACATCTTTTTGTTGTGGTGATAGTAGTGCTGAAAGATTTTCCTCGTTCTTCACTGTTAGTTCAAGCAAATGCGAATACTCACTACCACGAGTTAAACTCTTTTCACACGGACATATGTTGCCATAGAATAAATCTTCAATCATTCTCATATGTTGCACTCCTTTCTCGCAACACAAACATATATCACAAAAGTTTTTATAAGTCCAGAAAAAATAATGACGATCAATCGCTATTTTTTTATGCGATTAACCGTCATTACAAATTATTTTAAATTTTATTATAAAAATTTATTTAGAAAGCATTACCTTATCGCTTGTGAACTGACTACCGCTTGATGCTTCGAAAAGCTGAAGAAGCTGTTCAATTGTCAGGTTTTTCTTTTCCTCACCTTTAACATCAACCACAATCTGACCCTCGTGCATCATAATAAGTCGATTACCTACTCTGATTGCATCTGCCATATTGTGAGTAATCATAATTGTTGTAAGATTATTCTTTTCAACAATTGATTCCGTAATGTCTAAAACCTTTTTTGCAGTTTTAGGGTCAAGCGCTGCTGTATGCTCATCGAGAAGAAGTACCTTAGGTTGTTTGAGAGTAGCCATAAGAAGCGTGAGAGCCTGACGCTGACCACCGGAAAGAAGTCCTACCTTTGCAGTAAGTCTTTTTTCAAGACCTAAATCGAGAATTTTAAGAAGCTCAATATACTCTTTTCTTTCTTTCGCGGTTATGCCGGCACGAAGAGTTCTTCTTTTACCTCTTCGTGCCGCAAGAGCGAGGTTTTCTTCAATTTGCATATCCGCAGCAGTACCTGTCATCGGGTCCTGGAAAACCCTTCCCAGGTATTTTGCACGCTTGTATTCGGGAAGCCTTGTGACATCAACACCATCTATAACAATGCTACCACAATCCACAGGATAAACACCTGCAACCATATTAAGCATTGTTGATTTACCGGCTCCGTTACCACCTATAACAGTTACAAAATCACCTTCGTCAAGGTGAAGATTTATATTATTAAGAGCCTTTTTTTCATTTATTGTTCCGGGGTTAAAGGTCTTTTCAACATTTTTAATATCAAGCATTTACCTTACCCCCTTTTGTTTTTACCATATGCTTAGCCTTGTGCTGGTTTTTCCAATAAGGAATGGCAAGGAATATTGCAACGATAACTGCAGAAAGAAGCTTTAAAAGGTTAGCATCAAGGCCCATTGTAATAACTGCCTGAACAACAATGTAATAAATAACAGAACCTAAAGCAACACTAAGAAGTCTTAATGCAAAGTTTTTGAAAATCTTACCGAAAATTGCCTCACCGATAATAACCGCAGCAAGACCTATAACAATAGCACCTTGTCCCATTTTTACATCTGCAAAGCCCTGATACTGCGCAAGGAAAGCACCTGAAAAAGCAACAAGACCGTTTGAAAGCATAATGCCGAGAACTTTATTAAAGCTTGTGTTGATACCTTGTGCACGGCTCATATTGATGTTTGCGCCTGTTGCACGAAGAGCGCACCCTGTTTCTGTACCAAAGAACCAATAAAGAACTGCAATAAGAACAATAATTACAATGCCAACTGTTATGAGCGGATTGTGGAAAGCAAGTTCCTTAACC
>JAZNWH010000027.1:0-17675 GCA_045593265.1 Clostridia bacterium
ATATTTAAAAATTTCTAAAAAATTCTCTAAAAATAGATTGACATTAAAGCAAATTTGTTTTAGAATTATTATGTATAAAGATGAGGTAAAGAGGTTTTACAAACGAAAGTAGGAGGTTGTTATTTTGAATAAAGTTTCAGACAGAAACAAAAAATCAAATAACAGATTATATTCGTTACTTATACTTCTTGCTTTTTTAGGCTTTGTTATATATTTTGCTGTAACTTTTATTAAACAGGAAATTAAAATCAGTCAGCTGCGTAATGATGCTCAGTCTGTTCAGGAAAAGGTCGAAGAACAGGTTCAATATTCCAAAGAACTTGAAGAGAATATGAAAACTGAAAATGAAATAAAAAGAGTAGAAGAAACTGCAAGAGAAAAGTTAGGTTATTTGAAGAAAGACGAAATTTTATTCGTTGATTCTTCTGAAAAATAAGTTAAAACATTACTGAGGAGGAAATTTGCTTTATGCAGCTTGAGGTTGGGAATAATTTAGAAGGAAAAATTACCGGAATTACTAATTTTGGTGCGTTTGTTCAGCTTGAGGGAGGTAAATCCGGACTTGTACATATTTCCGAAATTGCAATTGATTATGTTAAGCAAATTGAAGACCATGTAAAAGTCGGCGATAATGTAAAAGTTAAAATAGTAGGCATTTCGCCTGAAGGTAAAATCAGTCTTTCTATTAAAAAGGTACTTGAGGAAGAAAGAGACGAAGCTAAGAAAAATCCAAGACCTGCTGATGTGGATATGTTCACTAAATCTTCTAAATCCGGCGATATGTCATTTGAAGACAAAATGAATAAATTCAAGCTTGACAGCGACGAAAAAATGCTTGCTCTTAAAAGAAGCTTCGAGTCAAAGAGAGGCTCAGGCCGCCGCGGTAATTAATATTATGTTACAATGAAACGAAAACGACAAGTGATAACTTGTCGTTTTTTGCTTTCATTTAAACTTTTTTCTTGTTTACTGTTGCTGGTTACTCTCAAAAAATCTTCAAACAAATCAAATTTAAGGAACAGTGAATAGGTAATAAGTAAAAATCCGCACACAATTGTGTACGGATTTTTGGTCGGAGTGACAAGACTTGAACTTGCGACCCCTTGACCCCCAGTCAAGTACGCTACCAGCTGCGCTACACCCCGATACTCATAGTATATTATCATATTTACCTTGTTTTGTCAACCGATATTTGTAAATTTTATATCCCATTAATTGACTTTTCTCGATTTTAATGATATACTTAACTAAATATGCAAATATGTAGAAATTTTTTAACGGAGATGAACATAAATGAACTATATGGGATTAAATGACATAAGAGAAAAGTTTTTAAGCTTTTTCGAGTCTAAGGATTGCTTAAGACTTGGAAGCTTTTCTCTTGTTCCAAAAAATGATGCAAGCTTACTTTTGATTAATTCAGGTATGGCACCTATGAAAAAGTGGTTTACAGGTGCTGAAATCCCACCACGAAAAAGAGTAACTACTTGTCAGAAGTGTATAAGAACTCCTGATATTGAACGTGTAGGTAAAACAGCACGTCATGGTACTTTCTTTGAAATGCTGGGTAATTTCTCATTCGGTGATTATTTTAAGAGAGAAGCCATTTCCTGGGGTTGGGAATTTTTAACAAAGGAAATGGGAATTGATCCTGAAAAATTGTGGATTACTATCTATGAAGAAGATGACGAAGCTCGTGATATATGGGTAAACGAAATAGGTGTAAATCCAGACAGAGTTGTAAAGCTTGGAAAAGAAGATAATTTCTGGGAACACGGAACGGGTCCTTGCGGTCCATGCTCTGAAATTCATGTTGACCGTGGCGAAGAATATTCTTGTGGTCCTGATTGTAAAATAGGCTGTGATTGCGACAGATTTATGGAAGTGTGGAATTTAGTATTCACACAGTTTGATAAAGATGAAGACGGAAATTATAACCGTCTTGCAAATCCTAACATTGATACAGGTATGGGTCTTGAAAGACTTGCTTGTGTTATGCAGGGTGTAAGCAATCTTTTTGAAGTAGATACAGTAAAAAATGTTATGGCTCATATTTCAAAGATTGCAGGTGTCGAATACAAGCAAAACGAAAAAACAGATGTATCCTTAAGAGTTATAACTGACCATATAAGAAGTACAGTTATGATGGTTTCTGATGGTGTTATTCCGTCAAACGAGGGAAGAGGATATGTTTTGAGAAGACTCTTAAGAAGAGCAGCTCGTCACGGAAAGCTTCTTAATGTAAAAGGTGAATTTTTATATACAGTAGCAGATACTGTAATTGACGAGTCGAAGCAGGGTTATCCTGAACTTGACGAAAAGAGAGAATATATTAAGAAAATTATCAAGATTGAAGAAGAAAGATTTGCTAAAACTATTGATAACGGTCTTGAAATTCTTAATGGATATATGGAAGAAACCAAAAAAAGCGGCGCTGTTGTGTTAAGTGGTGAAAAAGCATTCAAGCTTAATGACACATATGGTTTCCCTATTGACTTAACAGTAGAAATCTGTGAAGAGCAGGGACTTGGTGTTGACAGAGATGGTTTTGATAAAGAACTTGCAAAACAAAAAGAAACAGCAAGAAATGCAAGAAAAGACAGCTCAAGCTGGGAAGATGACTCTGTTTCATTCGATGGTGTAAAGGAAACAGTTTTCACAGGCTATACAGCTCTTGAAACTGAATCAAAAATTGTTGCAATTGCTGCAAACGGTGTAACTGTTGAGTCTGTTGAAGAAGGTGCAGAGGGAATAATCGTAACTGAAAAAACACCATTCTATGCAGAAATGGGTGGTCAGGCAGGAGACGTAGGTGTTATAACCTCAAAAGGAGCAAAAGCAATTGTTTTAGATACCAAGAAGAATGGTAATGGTATTTATACGCATATCGTAAAGGTTGAGAGTGGCACATTCTTTGCAGACGATGTGGTAACTTTAGAAGTTGATAAGAGAAACAGAATGGCAATTTGCAGAAATCACTCAACAACACATCTTCTTCATAAAGCATTAAAAGAAGTATTGGGAGGCCATGTTGCTCAGGCAGGTTCTGAAGTTAATGCAAAACATCTCCGTTTCGACTTTTCTCACTTTGAAGCAATGACACAGGAGCAGCTTAAAGATGTCGAAGCTAAGGTTAATGAAGCAATTCTTGACTCAATGCCAATAGTTGTAAAAGAACTTCCTATTGATGAAGCTAAATCACTTGGAGCAACAGCTCAGTTTGGTGAAAAATATGGTGATACTGTACGCGTTGTTTCAATGGGCGACTACTCAATTGAATTCTGTGGTGGTACTCATCTTGAAAATACTGCACAGGCAGGACTTTTCAAGCTTATATCAGAGGGTGGAGTTTCAGCAGGTGTAAGACGTATCGAAGCTGTAACCGGTGCAGGTGTTCTTGAATATATAAAAAATAAAGACGAGCTTATTGTAAGAACAGCTGAAACTTTAAAATCCAATATAAATGAGATTGACCTCAAAGCTAAAACTGTTACAAATGAACTTAAAGATGCTCAAAAGCAGATTGATGAATTTAAATCAAAGCTTGCAGGTGGTATGGTTGATGAAGTTCTTGCAAGTGCTGAAGAAATAAATGGAATTAAGGTAATATCTTATTTTGCTGGTTCATTGGGAATGGACGAACTTACTGTTATGACAGATAAAATTAAGGACAAGGTTAATGAACCACTGGTTGTAGTGCTTGCATCAAATAAGGATGACAAGGTTACTTTCCTTGCAGTAGCAAATAAAGCTGCTGTGGAAAAAGGAGCTCATGCTGGTAATATTATTAAAGAAATTACTGTTATCGCAGGTGGAAAAGGCGGCGGAAAGCCTGATATGGCACGTGGTGGCGGAAAAGATGCGGATAAAATAGACGCTGCACTTGCAAAGGTTAAAGAATTGATTTAACAGGAGGTTTTATGATGGAAAACTGTCTTTTTTGTAAAATTGTTGCAGGAGAAATTCCGTCAACAGTTGAATATGAGGATGATTATATCTTTGCGTTCAAGGATATAAACCCTGTTGCACCTGTTCACACGTTGGTAGTACCTAAAAAACATATTTGTTGCCTTGATGGACTATCAGACGAAGATGAAACTTTAATGGGCAAAGTAATGCTTGGTATTAAAAAAGTTGCATCTAAATATGATGGTTGCAAAAATGGATACAGAGTTATTAACAACTGTGGTGAAGATGGTGGACAAACTGTAAAGCATCTCCATTTTCATATAATCGGCGGTAAAGCATTGGACGAAAAACTTATATAATGAAAAAACGGATGCACACTGCATCCGTTTCAGCGTGTCGATAAACCTATCGACACGCTGTCAGACAAGGAAAAAGAAAGTTATATTTTGGCGAACGGGTTGCAGACAGTACGTTTGTACGGCAATAAATACGTTCGTCAAAACGGTTCGCACTTGACCGCAGTATAACTGCGGAGTGCTATCGTATAGGTGTCATTAGCCAAAACAAGTTTTGGATGACACTCTAAAAGCAAGCAAAATACCTATAAACTCGATGTTTATAGGCGTTTTAAAATAGTATTATTAAATTTGCTTAATTAAAACTATAAATTAGTATAATTAAAAAAATAATTCTGCTTGCGGTAGAACGACTTTTTCGACAGTCTTAAACGGATGCGCACTGCATCCGTTTAAGATTAGAAAGGGATACTTATGATTAAACGAAAAGAAGAAATAAATATTTTAACAGAAAACAACAAATCAGGGGATATAAAAATGTATCTTTCCGATTTAGGCGATTTTGAAGGCAGACATCCAAAGCTTGATACATTCTTCCATGTTAAGCTCAAAGTTGGTGAGGAAGTAGGCTTACATATTCATGAGGGAGAATTTGAAAGCTATTATATATTGTCAGGGACAGCAATGTATAACGATAACGGAACCTTCGTTGAAATTTCAGAGGGGGATGTTACATTTACTCCGTCAGGACAAGGCCATGGTATAAAAAATATAGGTGATGATGTTTTAGAGTTTATAGCCCTTGTAGTAAAATATTAGTATTTAGAGATGTGAAAAAGTTGATTTTTTGCATCTCTTTTATTGACAAAATTTTACATATATGGTAAACTGAGTAAGTTGGAAAAGTTGGAAAAGTACAACGGAGGTAGTAATATGCCTAAAGGTAAACATATATTAAGTATGCCAAGAGGAATGCATATATTCGGTACAGCAAAGGTAAGTGAAAAAGGGCAGATTGTAATTCCCAAAGAGGCAAGACAGATTTTTAATATACAATCAGGGGATAACCTTTTGATTTTAGGTGATGAAACTAAAGGTATTGTTATAACAAAAGCAGACGTTATCAATGGTGTGGCAATTAATATACTGGAGGGAACGGATAATGATAAATAATTTATATAGAAATGTCGGATTAAGCGATGAAGTCTTTGAATTTGGTGAAGAAATCTTAAAAACATTAAAAGAAAGATTTGAAGATATTGATAAGAACGCAGAATTTAATCAGTGTAAAGTAATTTCAGCAATGCAGAAAAACAGATTAAGTCCTGAACATTTTATGACATCAACAGGTTATGGCTACAATGACGAGGGAAGGGACAATCTTGAAAGAATATATGCTGATACCTTTCACACCGAGGCAGCACTTGTAAGACCCCAGATAACTTGTGGAACTCATGCCCTTAACATTGCTCTTTCTGCAAATTTAAGACCCGGAGATGAACTTTTATCTCCTGTAGGAAAGCCTTATGATACCTTAGAAGAGGTTATAGGAATTCGTAAGTCCGTGGGTTCACTTGCAGAATATGGTGTAACTTATCGTCAGGTTGATTTGCTTGAAGGGGATAAATTTGATTTTGACGGAATAAAGAATGCTATAAATGAAAAGACGAAGCTTGTTACAATACAGCGTTCTAAAGGATATCAGACAAGAAAAACATTCAGTGTAGATGAAATAGGAAGTTTAATTAAATTTGTAAAAAGTATTAAACCTGATGTAATTTGTATGGTTGATAATTGCTATGGCGAATTTGTAGAAAGAATTGAACCATCTGATGTGGGTGCAGATATGACGGTAGGCTCCCTTATAAAAAATCCCGGAGGGGGACTTGCTTCAATCGGTGGATACATTTGTGGTACTCAGGAGTGTATCGAAAGATGTGCATATCGTCTGACATCTCCAGGACTCGGCAGAGAAGTAGGCGCAAATCTTGGCATTATGCAATCGCTTTATCAAGGCTTCTTTTTAGCACCTACAGTAGTTGCAGGAGCATTAAAGGGTGCAATATTTGCGGCAAATATATATGAAAAGTTAGGCTTCAAAGTAGTTCCGAACAGTACAGAATCACGTCATGATATTATTCAGGCAGTTGAACTTAAGTCAAGTGAGGGATTAATTGCATTTTGCAAAGGAATTCAGGCAGCAGCTCCTGTTGACAGCTTCGTAGACCCTGTTCCAGGTGATATGCCCGGTTATGATTCTCAGGTAATTATGGCTGCAGGTGCCTTTGTTCAGGGTTCATCAATTGAGCTTAGTGCCGATGGTCCTGTAAGAGAACCCTATGCGGCATATTTTCAGGGTGGACTTACATGGTATCACGCAAAATACGGTATATTGATGTCAGTACAAAAAATGTATGAAAAAGGATTAATAGATTTGAAAGGAGTAAATTAGTATGTGGATAATTGCAGTAATTGCGATGCTTTGTTGGAGTGGCTCTGACATATTCAGCAAGGCAGGAACAAAATTAAATGACAAGTATAGTCATTACAAAGTAGGTATAGCTGTTGGTTTCATAATGGGAATACATGCGCTGTACGAAATAACTTTCGGTGGAGTGCCTTTTGCATTTGGTGATATAATTACATATCTTCCTGCGTCGGTATTTTATATCTTATCAATGGTAATAGGTTATATTGGTTTAAGATATATTGAACTTTCAGTATCTTCACCTATTTGTAACTGTTCAGGTGCTTTTGCACTTATTATGAGTCTTGCTTATTTTGGCGTAAAGTGGGTTGAAGATGAAAGCGACGCTATTTTCCTTAACGGACCTATTATAGCAGGTGTTATATTTATTATTATAGGTATAGTTGCGCTTGGTTTTGTTGATTATTTTGAAGACGAAGAAGCTCGTTTGCAAAGACAAATGGAGTCAAACAGAAAATATAAAAAGAGTATTCTTGCAATACTTTTGCCTATTATTTATTGCGTTCTTGATTCCTGCGGAACATTTGTTGATACTTTAATTGCAGATAATTATACTGCAAAGCTTGAAATGATGAATGTTTCAGGTGATGTTGAACTTCTTTGCGGAGACATTTTAAATGTTGCGTATGAATTTACATGGTTCTTTATGGCAATTATTTTTGCAATTTATGTATATGCCATCAAAAAAGAAAAAATTGATTTTAAGTTTGACGGTATTAAAACCCTTGGTGGTTTGTGTGAAACAATAGGTCAGGTTTTCTATATGATGGTTGTTGTTTCCGATTATAAAGTGGGTCTTGTAATTATTTCAGCTTATTGTGCTCTTTCACTTGTATGGGGCAGAATTTTCCTGAAGGAAAAGCTTTCCTTAAAGCACTACATAGCAATAGCTATAGCCTTTATAGGCATAGTGATTTTAGGTATATATGATGTATGAGAAGTAAAAATTGAAGAATGTTAATTGAAAGGAGCCTTATGCTCCTTTTAATTTTGTGCTAATATTTCGTTATATATGCATTGACAAAGACAGGTGTTATAAGTATAATGTAGGTGTAAAATAATGTAAAAAAGGAGCGAGAGTATGAATAAAGAACAATTTATAAAACAGAGAGTTTCCGAAATGAGCATTGAGGAAAAAGTTGGACAGTGCTTTGTTATTGGTTATGTTGGCTCAATGGTAACTCCTGAAATTATAAGAAGAATTAAAACATATAAGCCTGCAGGTATAAGAGCAGGACTCATGTGGAGAATAAGAACTGTTAAGCATGATCCTAACGGTACAAATACGGATTTTGCTTCAAGACTTCAGAGACCTTATAAGGGTACAATCAAGGATTTTCTGCCTGATATTCCTGTGCCTCATTTTACAAATGAAGAGTTTTGTGAATATTTTAATACATTAAAACAGGCAGCAATTGAAAATGGTAATGTACCTCTTCATTTCACATTTGACTTTGAAGGTGATGTTTCTGCTGACTATTACAGAGGTGGAGTAAAGTACTTCCCAAGTTGTATGGGTATTGCTCACAGTGATGATAAAAATCTTGCAAAGGATGTAGCATGGGCAGTAGGCAGACAGCTTGCTCCTTTAGGTTTTTCATGGGTACATTCACCTGTTCTTGATGTTAACACAAACCCAATGAACCCCGAAATCGGTGCAAGAAGCTATGCTGAAAATCCTGACGAAGTTGCTGAATATGCTGTTGAAGCATTAAAGGGCTTCAAGGAAGCAGGAATTATTGCAACAGGCAAGCATTTCCCTGGCAGAGGTGAATCAGCTGCAGATGCACATCACGGTCTTCCTATTATTGATGCATCAAAGGAAACTCTTTATGAAGAGCATATTAAACCTTACAAGAAATTAATAGATGCAGGTCTGCCTGCAGTTATGACTGCTCATACAGCATATCCTGCTCTTGATGATTCAGGACTTCCTGCTACACTTTCAAAGAAAATTATTACAGGTATTCTTAAAGAAGAATTAGGCTTCAAAGGTGTAGTTACAACAGACGAAATTACAATGGGTGGTATTATTTCTGAGTTTGAAGTTAAGGATGCATGTCTGGAAGCTATTAACGCAGGTTGCGACCTTGTTCTCTTAAGAGATGAAGGAGGACTTATTGATGAAGTAATTCCTGCACTTATTCAGGCTGTTAAGGACGGAAGATTAAGCGAAGAAAGACTTAATGATGCAGTTTCAAGAACACTTGGTGTTAAATATGATTATGGTTTCTTTGAAAAAGAACAGTTAAGAGATGTCGCTAAAGCAAGCGAAGGCATTAACGATCCTAAGGTTCAGGAAATTGCACTTCGTGCTGCAAAGCAGGCTATGAACGTTGTAAGAGATGAAAATAATATTTTACCTTTAAAAGAGGGTACAAAAGCACTCTTTGTATATCAGGTTAACCCTGTTCACGAAAGAACAAATACACAGACCTGTAATCCTGCTACACCATGGCTCGAAATGCTCAAGTATTCTGATGATGTATACTGTGTTGAATCGAAGATGAAGTATCCTGAAGAAGACAGAAAGAGAGTTTATGAGAGAATTGACGAAGCTGATGTTATTATTGTAACAAATTACTTTGACAGAAGAAATCCTGACAGTGGTAACAGCTTTGTAAAAGAGCTTCACGAAAAAACAAATAAGCCTATTATTGTTGTAACAAACTCACCATATCAGTTTACAATTCTCGATGAATATAAAACTGTTATCTGTACCTACAGCTCATCAGTAGAAAGCTTTAAGGAACTTGCTAATGTTATTTTCAAAGGTGATGGAAATGTCAGATAAAAAATTTTTTATAGGTGTTGACTCTGACGGAACTGCGTTTGACAGTATGACTATTAAGCATACAGATTCTTTCATTCCTGCTATGTTTCAGGTATGGGGACTTGACGGTGTTCAAAAGAGAACTGCAGAAATTGAGCAGTATATAAACCTTTATTCAAAAGACAGAGGAATAAATCGTTTCCCCGGACTTCTTATGACATTTCAAAAAATGATTGAGGAAGGCATCTTTGACAAAGATGTTTCTGATCTTGAAGCATTTGTTAAGTCAGGAAAAGGTTTTTCAACTAAAGCTTTAGAAGATTTTATTGTTGAAACAGATAGTGAATTCTTAAAGGATGTTTTGAAGTGGAACAATCTTTCTGATAAACTTTTTGCAGAAAACTGCAAGGACATACAGCCTTTTAATTTTGTTAAGCAGTCTTTATCAAAGGCTCAGGAAAAAGCTGTTATTGGTGTTATTTCATCTGCCACCAGAGAAGGTCTTGAAACTGACTGGAAAGGTGGGGGAATTGCTGAATTTGCTTCTGTAATTCTTGGTAAAGAAAATGGCAATAAAAAAGAACAGTTAAAATCCGAGGCTGAAGGTAAGTATGACAAAGAATGTATACTTATGATTGGTGATGCTATCGGTGATTTGGAAGCAGCTAAGAGTATAGATGCATTGTTCTATCCTATAATTGCAGGAGAAGAAGAAAAATCCTGGGAAAAGTTTTACAATGAATCTCTTGACGTGTTTTTCAATCGCAAGTATGCAGGAGAATACGAAGAGTCATTAATTGATGCATTTTATAAAAAGTTTGAATAGTAAAAAGTATCAGCAAGAGTTATTTGCTGATACTTTTTATATATTCACTGGGAGTTTTACCTGTGCTTTTCTTAAATACTTTAGAAAAATAAAATTGGTCTGTAAACCCACATTTGCTAGAGATTAAAGAAATATTTCTTTCTTCATTTTTGAATAACTTAATTGCATATTCTATACGCAGGTTGTTCAGATACTGTGAAAATTTCGTTCCTGTTTTTCTCAAAAACAGTGAAGAAAGGTATTTTTCATTGTAGAAAAAGATATCTGCCACTTTCTTTATAGACATATCGTTTGAAGCGTAATTGTGGTTAATGTAGTCTAAAATACTTTCAAATTTATCTTTTTTATTACTAGAACTTAAGGTATCAAAAAAAGAGAGTGTGTACATTAGTACACTTTCAGTAAGAACATTTGCGTTGTTTTGATTAATTCTTCTTACTGCACTTATCCAGAATGGTATTACGTTATTAAAGTTGGCGAAAACACAGTTTTCCTTGTTAATGTGAAAATTTTCAAGAAGAGGTAACGCCCCGATTCCATTAAAACTTATATAAAGAAAAGTAAATTTACTGTCAGCTTCAATGTTAAATTTCTGCTCAGGAAAAGTAAAAAATAAATCTCCTGTTTTTATATCAAACTTTTTGGAGTCAAATTTTAAAACGGCATTTCCTTTAAATACAATATTCATATAAAAATTTGAATGGATAAAAGGCTGATGAAGTTTGCTTATGTTTGTTTCATAAACAAAATGTAAATAATCCAAATCACTTTTGATTTTTTTAGGGGGAATAAAATTGCAGATATCTTCCATATTTTTATCACCTCTCATCAAATATAACATAATATTTGTCAAAAATCAAGATAACAAGGTTTTTTTACATTCTAAAATGGTTTTTTTCCATTTACTTATAATCTTGTTGTGCTATAATTTGATAAGAAAATAATTGCAGGAGGTATATATGGGAATAGGAATGTTATTAGTTGTTCTTGGACTTCTGGTTCATCAGTTTGAGGCAATGATAGTGAAGCATTATGGTGATAAACACGGAAAAGGTGGAATGTTTTTTAATGCAATTATCTGTTTGTTTGCAATGATTTATTTTTTCATTACCGATACAGGTGGATTGCAATTTCAAAAAGGTATTATAATCTATGGTTTGATGAATTCAACTATGTATGCTGTAGGCTTTTATTCGGCTTATGCAGCATATAAAACTGGTTCGTTTGGCTTAACCAGACTTTTTACATCCTTTGGCGTTATTATTTCTACCTTTTACGGTATTATATTTTTAAATGAACCAACTTCAATTTTTACTTACATAGCGTTCATTATGATTTTAATATCTTTATTTTTAATGAATTATAACAAACAAGAAGAAAACACGCAAAAAATAACTTTAAAATGGGTTATTAATGTTATACTTACAGTTGTTTCCAATGCAGCTATAGCTGTTATAGGAAGAATACAATTTGGCTTGTTTGGCGATACATATAAAAATGAATTCCTGATAATATCACTGGCAGGTGCTGCAATATCATTATTGATATTAGGTGTAATTTTCGAACGTAACAGCTTTAAAGCAACGATTAAAAATGGTATTTTTTATGGGGCGGCGGCAGGTATATTTAATGGTATAAATAACCTTCTTATTCTTGTAACTTATAATTATCTGCCAATCTCATTTACATCACCTGTGAAATCTGGGCTTGGTATGGTTATAAGCTTTTTGATGTCTATATTCCTGTATAAGGAGAAATTTACCCGTCGTCAGTTGATAAGTGCAGGTATTGGTATAGTAGCAGTAGTATTGATGAATTATAAATTATAAAAAGGGAGAATTAATTATGAAAAAGTTAAGAATAGGTGTTGTAGGTCTTGGTCATAGGGGACGAGAACTTATAAAAATTGCGGCAGAATTTAAACAGGTTGAAATCGCTGCTGTTTGTGATATTAAACCTGATAACTGGTATCAGAAGCAGTGGCTTTCGGATTATGCTTTATCTGAAATGTTTCCTGATACTGCTTTCTATGAAGATTATGATAAAATGCTTGAGATAGCAAACCTTGACGCAGTTATAGTGGAAACAGGTGCAGATATTCATGCAGAATTTTGTGTAAAAGCTCTTGAGAAAAATATTAATGTGCTTTCTGATATTCCAAATGTTGCAAGTCTTAAGGAAGCAGAAAACTTGTGGCAGGCATCTTTAAAATCGAAAGCTGTAATTTATACAGGTGCAAATCCTAATTATCAGAAATTTACAGTTCTTTTAAAAGATTTTTATAATAAAGGTTTACTTGGTAAACCGTACTGTATGGAAGCAGAATATATACATTGGAGTATGCCAGATAGTGAAATGAGTATACATCTTAATGAAAATGGTGATTGGAGAAAACTTCTTATTCCAATTCGTTATTGTACACATTCTTTAGGTCCACTTCTTACTATAGTTAATGAAGAATTACGAAAAGTAAGTTGTTTTGGAACAGGTGCACAGGCAGATAAAGGCGAGTATGGCGAAAAGAACAAAAAAGATGATATGATGTGTGCACAATTCCAGACAGAATCAGGAATTGTTATCCGTTTAATGAGAAACGGAAGATGTCGTGCCCAAATCGGCCACCATAATTACAGAGTTTTTGGTACAGAAGGGTACATGGAAAGAATTGACAGAAATTCAAATCCTGTAATAAGATACAACTCAACCAAAGAGCTTGATACAGAAATGAAAGAGGTTGGGGGAGAATTTATGCCTCCTAAGTATGCTAACAATCCTAAAGCGTCAGGTCATGATGGTATTGATTATGCTATGCTTGATAACTTCTTTATGGCAATAGGAGAAGGCAAAGGTGAGCCGGTAACATTAAAGGAAGGTCTTGCAATGACAATTCCAGGCATCTACGCTGAAGAATCTGCAAAGCGTGGTGGAGAAGTGCTTACCATGCATTATCCTTGGGAAGAGGAATGGACAGCAGAATTTTAAAATTGACGGTGTAATCAATTTGATTACACCGATTTTTCGTTTATAATTTTTGAATAACAGAGTGATTTTTGGAAAAAATAGCAACAGATAGGAGTGATAATATGTTTAAACATGAAAAAATGTTATTCCATCCTGTTGCTGTAGAGAAGCCTAATCCACAATATGGGGCACTTCTCCAGGAACAGCTTGGTGGAGGAAACGGTGAATTAAAAGCAGCAATGCAGTATATGTCTCAAAGCTTTCGTATTAAAGATGCTGAAATCAAGGATTTATTTCTTGATATTGCCGCTGAAGAACTCGGCCATATGGAAATGATAGCTCAGACAATTAATTTATTAAACGGACATGATGTAGATGCAATGTCGGTTTCAGCAGGAGAAATACAGACCCATGTTCTTTTAGGACTTAATCCCGGATTAATTAACGCTTCAGGTTATTCATGGACTGGCGATTATGTAACGGTAACAGGAGACTTATGTGCTGATTTATTATCTAATATTGCTTCCGAACAAAGAGCAAAAGTAGTATATGAATATCTGTATCGTCAAATAGATGATAAAAAGGTAAAGGAAACTATAGATTTTCTTTTGAATCGCGAAGAAGCACATAATGCTATGTTTCGTGAAGCTTTTAATAAAGTTCAGGATACCGGTTCAAATCGTGATTTTGGTACAACAAAAGCTGCGAAAATGTATTTCAGTATGTCAGAACCATCAATAGCAGGAAGTCCATTATCAAATGTTGAATCAAAACCTCCTGCATTTAAATGATTTATCCCTCAAAAACATCCGTAATTATTAATTACGGATGTTTTTGTTTTCTTTGAATTTACGTAGAGGATGTCATATTAAAAGGGTAAAAGACTAAAAATTAAAAACATTTAAAATTTTTTCAAAAAAGGCTTGACTTTTTGTGAACTTTGTAGTATACTAACAAAGTCGTCAGCAAGAGACGATATATAAGCTGGTGTAGCTCAATTGGTAGAGCAGCTGATTTGTAATCAGCAGGTCGCGGGTTCGAGTCCCATCACCAGCTCCATTTTTTGGGAGGGTTCCCGAGTGGCCAAAGGGGGCAGACTGTAAATCTGTTGCGTCTCGCTTCGATGGTTCGAATCCATCTCCTCCCACCAGAAAAAAGACAGATTTCGACAGAAGTCTGTCTTTTTTTTCAGCGATATAAATTCCTGACGGAATTTGTGATATACCTTGTGGCGCGATATATCCTGACGGATGCGATATGTCCCTTCGGGACGAGTTGAAGGAATTTATATCATATCGTAAACGAAACGAAGTGAAGTTATATCGAATTTGCGAAGCAAATATATCGCACGAGTGATAGCGAGTATATCGCCAATAAAACAAAAATATCCTTATGGTTCTGCTTTCCCGGAAAAAAGACCTGCTAAAAATTCTTTGATTTTTTATAGTTCCATTGAATTATATGTAAAATTATGATATAATGAGTTTGCAAAGCAAACTCAATGAATTGCCTTCAGCGTGAATTGAAATCAAAGATTTCGTGAATTGAGCCTAACGGCTCATGAATTGCACTTCGTGCATTAAAAGGCAATTCAATTCATGGAGCGTAGCGAGAATTCATGGCGGAACGCCAAATCATGACAACGGAGTTGTCAATTCATAAAAAACAGTGGCATCTAAATTGTGCATCAATTCTATAATAAAAAAACATATTAGTAAAGAAGAGGAAAATAAAGTGCTTAAAAAATTATTTACACCAACAGATATGACAAAAGATACACCATGGAAGAGTATCCTTATATTTACTTTACCGATGCTTATCGGTAATATTGCGCAACAGCTTTACAGTACCGTTGACAGTATAGTTGTTGGAAAATATATAGGTGATAATGCGTTAGCAGCAGTTGGAAGTGTACTTCCTATTGTTAATATGCTGCTTGTATTGTTTATTGGAATTTCAACAGGCGCAAGTATAATGGTTTCACAATATTTCGGTGCGAAAAATCGTGAAAGCTTATCATATACTATTGGTAATTGTATAACTATAACTGCAATTGCGTGTGTATTATTGATTATAGTAGCGGCACCTTTGATTAAACCTGTTTTAATACTGTTGAATACGCCAGATTCTATAATGCAATGGTGTGTTGACTATCTTACTATTTCTGTAGTAGGTGTTGCGGGAATGGCATACTACAATATCCTTAGTGGAATTATAAGAGGTATGGGTGATTCTTTTTCTGCCCTTGTATATTTAATTGTTGCTACAATAATAAACATTGTGTTGGATATTTATTTCGTAGCAAGTCTTAATATGGGTGTAGCAGGTGTTGCATTAGCTACAGTAATTGCACAGATGATTTCATCTGTTTTATGTTTAATTAAGCTTTCAAAGATGTCGGAAAACTTTGATTTTAAAATTAAGTATTTAAAACCGGTATCTGAATACGTGAAAACAACAATACGTCTTGGTCTGCCATCAGGTCTCACACAGGCAATATTTTCTTCTGCAATGATTATAGTGCAATCGCTTACAAATCAGTTTGGAGAGTTGTTTATCGCATCCAATGTGGTTGTGATGCGTGTTGATGGTTTTGCCATGATGCCTAATTTTTCTTTTGGAACAGCTCTGACTACATATGCAGGTCAAAATGTAGGTGCAAAGTTGTATGACAGAGTTACAAAAGGAGCAAAACAAGGAACATTAATGGCTGTTGGATGTTCGGCTGTTATTACCGGTGTAATTCTATTGTTTGGCAAAAATCTTATGGCTATATTTACAGATACTCAGGAATTGGTAGATATGAGCTACAATCTTATGAAAATTCTTGCTGTAGGATACATAGCTATGGCAGTTACTCAAAGTCTTTCAGGAATAATGCGAGGTGCGGGTGATACATTGACACCTATGTGGATTTCGTTAATTACAACAGTTGCAATACGAGTTCCTGTTGCGTATGGAATATCTTTCCTTACACGAACACCCCTTCTTCCAAACGGACAAAAAGAATGTATCCAGATTTCTCTTCTTTGCTCCTGGGTTTTAGGTGCGGTTCTTACTGCGATTTTCTATAAAATGGGGAAATGGAAAAATAAAGCAATTAATCAGTAAAATTATAAATATATTAAAAGAAAGGCTATGAAAATCAGTATGAAAATTACGGTAGCAATAGATTCATTTAAGGGAAGCTTATCTACGTTTCAATCAGGGGATGCTGTAAAAAAAGGTGCGCTTAAAGTATTTGAAGATGCTGAAGTTTGCATAAGTCCTCTTGCTGATGGTGGAGAAGGAACTGTGGAGGCAATAGTTTCAGCGAATAACGGAACATATAACAAGGTAAAAGTACATAATCCTTTAGGTGTTTTAATTGAAAGCAGCTATGGATACATTTCTGAAAAGCAAACTGCTGTTATAGAAATGTCTTCAGCAGCAGGTATAACTTTAATAAACGAAAAAGAGAGAAATCCTCTTAACACCACTACATATGGTGTAGGAGAAATGATTAGCGATGCAATAAATAAAGGTTGCCGAAAATTTATAGTAGGTATAGGTGGAAGTGCAACAAATGATGGTGGTATAGGTATGCTTTCAGCTTTAGGGATAGAGTTTCTTGATGAAAACGGAAAGGCTGTATCTCAAGGGGCTAAAGGATTAAAGGAACTTAGAAAAATAAACATCGATAATATCAATCCATTACTGAAAGAATGTTCTTTTTTGGTAGCTTGTGATGTTAATAATCCTCTTTGTGGGGAAAATGGATGCAGTGCAGTTTACGGACCTCAAAAAGGTGCGAATGCAGAAATGATTAAGTCAATGGATGCCTGGCTCAGTAGTTATGCAGAATTAACTAAAGAGATTAACGAAAATTCTGATAAAAATTATCCGGGTGCCGGTGCTGCAGGCGGACTTGGATTTGCATTTTTATCTTACCTTAATGCTGAACTGAAATCAGGTATAGATATTGTTATAGAAGCAACTTCCCTTGAGGAAAAGATTAAGTCGGCAGATATAGTAGTAACAGGAGAGGGAAGACTGGATGGACAATCCTGTATGGGAAAAGCGCCTGTAGGTGTTGCTAAATTGGCAAAAAAATACGGTAAAAAAGTTGTTGCATTTTCGGGTTGCGTAACAGATGATGCAGTTTTATGTAACGAACACGGAATAGATGCATTTTTCCCGATATTAAGAACACCCTGTACCCTTGAAGAGGCAATGGATTGTGAAAAAGCTTTCAATAATCTTGTTCTGACAAGTGAGCAGGTATTCAGATTGATGAGCCTATAAGGCAGTGTGAGAAAATTTCTGTAAATTCAATTTTTCTATGATAAAATATTCGTGATTTTGGGCAGGAACAGCCAGATTATGGCTTTCCTGCCTTAGCTGTAATATAGCACGGATTTTACGTCATGTCAAGGGCGGTCT
>JAZNWH010000028.1:0-20945 GCA_045593265.1 Clostridia bacterium
TGTACATCAGCCAAAACAAACACCGCCTCACATTTGGATTTTTCTTATTTTCCCCGCTTGCGAATATTGTTCTGTATTAAGCGGGGGATTGTTAAGGTACTCTATAAGCTTATCGGCATTAATAAGTATCTTGTTACCGGCTCTGATGTTAATAATTTGATTTGTTACTGCAAGCTGTCTAATTCTATGAGCGGTTAATCCTGTACCCTTAAATTCCTTTGCACACTCTTTTATTGTAAGCATTCTCGGTACTGTCATATTATTCCTCACCGCCCTTTAATTCCTCAATAATAGCTCTTATTTCAGCTTTCTTTTCGTCTGATAACTCTTTACGTAACATTCTTGAAAAATTACCGTCATTAATTCCAAGCTTTTCAGCTATCTGCCATAACTTTAGACCTGCATTTGTAACTTCGTTCCTAATGTCTTGATTTCTCATAAATTCAATTCCTTTCAAACATTTTAAAATTTCTTCTTGCATTTTATTAACAAGTATGCTATGATTGTATTGTAACATAACAACAACATTATTTCAAGTGATTTTGTTATGTTATATAATCAACATAACTACTTTGTTATGAAAAGGAGTTTGAAATGGAACAAATAACAAGAAATTTAATAGGTAAACGTATAAATGAGACACTTGCTATTAAGGATGTAAAACAAAAAGACTTAGCAAAAGTAATAGGAGTTACTGACAACACAATATCTTATTTTGTCAGCGGTAAAAGAACACCAAACACCGAACAGATTATAGAAATTGCAAAATTTCTCAATGTGTCTGCCGATTATTTACTCGGCCTTTCCACTAATATGACAACAGATGCTGAATTACAAGCCGTTTGTGAATTTACGAGATTATCTGAAGAAAACTGATTGAAATTAAAAAAGATAAAAGATACTTCAAATGGTTTATATGATTACGAAGATGAGGTTTTACAAGAATTAAAGAAAGAAGCAGAAATAAGCCAAAACGAATATGAAAATTTAAGAAAAATGTATCCAAAAGAAGCATTAAAATATGACGAATATATAAACACTAACCCTAATGAGAGAACCGAAGAAGCAAAAAGAAGATTTGATGAAAATGACTTATATAACAAAATATTAATGGCACACGCAAAAGCGCATATGGATGCTGAAGATGTAAAAATTATAGAACAAGAAAATCACAGATGTGAAAAAGCAAAATTGGATAGTTTAAATTGTTTATTGTCAAATGAAAAAACGGACGATTTTTTGGTAGATTTATTTTACTTTACAAATGTAAATTTGGATTATGATAGAACTGTAACATCTGTACTTACAAACATGAGCAATACAGAAGATAGCTTTGGTTTTGAATTTTCTACTAATTTAATTGCTAATGCTTTATTGCAAAAAATACATAATTTTATTCATTCCTTAAAATCAAAAAATCCTTGTTATATACTCACAGATATCAACGAATGCAACGATGAAAAAATGCAAATTTCAAAAGATATTCTATTTCGTAAAAATAATGTTGGAAGCGGGGCATAAACCCCGCTTTTTTAATGCAATAATCCCCTAATAATCCCCTGCAACTATATTTTGTTGTATAGATAAAAAAATAAAAGACCTAAGAAACATTGTTCTTAAGCCTTTTTTGAATGGTTGCGGGAGCCGGATTTGAACCAACGACCTTCGGGTTATGAGCCCGACGAGCTACCAGACTGCTCCATCCCGCGATATTAAATTATGCAGTCAAATATTAACCACTTAATTATAATAACATTATTATTTCTTTTTGTCAAGTGTTTTATCAAAATATTTTACACCGGGGTATTTTCTTACCCCGGCACAATAATATATTACTTTTTATCTTTTAAATCCTTTGTTTTTTCTGCTTTAGGCACTGCAATACCATTAACATAGACATCAACAGCAGTAACATTAAGACTTGTCATAGTTTCAACTTCTCTTTTTACTTTTTCCTGTACCTGACAGGATACTGTGGGAATATGGCATCCAAACTTAACTGTAATAAATACAGAGATTGAAACATCCTCGCCATCTATAACAGCCTTTACACCTTTGGAATTATTCTTTTTTGCAAAGAAATCAGTAATACCTTCAACTAATGTTGTGCACATACTTTCAACACCGTCTACTTCAAGAGAAGCAACACTTGAAACGACAGCAATAACTTCCTCAGAAATATTTATTTTACCTACATTATCAAATGATTTTTCTTCGTACATTGCCTTCAGCCCCTTTCGTTAAATATATTTTACCATACTTTATGAAAAAATAAAAGACTTTTTTTATTTATTTTCAATAATTTTTATTTTATCCGGTGAAAAACCGCTTACATTTGATGCAATATCCTTAATCTGTGACACTAAGATGTTATCAAGTTTTTTTTCAAAAACAATTATTGTAATATCGTTTTTATCAATAAATGCAACAGATTTTTCAACTCCCTTAGCTCTTAACCCCTCTTCTATTGTGTTTTCTGAATTAATAAATTCCGCAGAAAGGCTAAGCATTTCCTGTGCATTTTCTTTTGTTGCTTTATCACATTGAGAATTATCTATTATATCACGGTAAACCTGCATACTTTCACTTCTTTTATTATCTCTTTCCATTATTGCCGATGTATATTCATCTTCAGTAACAGCAGCAGTATCATCAATAGTTGACATAGTTTCTACAGCCACAGGACCTTTATAGTTTATATTGACATATCCTGCAACAGCAACTACAACAACTAAGCCCATAAGTGTTATATGCCGTTTATTAATACTGGAAAATTTTGTTTTTTTCATATTTTTCTCCTCATTTCTTTTTTACTAATACCTGAACCTTGTTATTTGGAACATTTAATACAGCAACGGCAGAATTATGTAAGCTTTTTTTAATTATAGGAGTCTTTGCCCCTTCCGCAACAATTATAGCTCCCTCTACCCTGTTGTTTTCATCAAAAGTAAGCATCACATTAACATCACCTACCCCCTCCGCCATTTCAAGTGTTGTTTTAAGCTTTTTTTCTAGTGATACTGTTGAAACTCCTTTGCCCTGAGGCAAAGCACACAAGATTACGCAAATTATTCCTACTGCAAGAAAAATATAGTATTTATTTTTACTGTTTATAAAGTTAGTTATTTTCATTTAAAAACCTCACTATTTCATTATATTTCTCTTTATTTTCACAGTATATACTTTTTATTTTAAAATCATCTGTTAATTCAATTTTTATAGAATTATCACCAAATTTTTCAATCAGCATATCTTCTGTTTTTTTTTCATAAAGCTCTTTTAAATAAACATTGCTGTAAATAATTGTATCATCATTATAAGCTTTGATATTAAAATTTTCAAAATCTATTGTTGTGAATAAAGATACAACCATTGATATTACAATCAATCCATATGTGAATGAGGAATATTTTATAATGTTTTTTTGAGGCATAATACATTCAGCAATACACCATATAAAAGTAATGACAACTAGTGATTTAACAAAAATATTTACACTATTCATTTTATGCACCGCCAATAAAAATAATAACTGAAATTGAAATTATATACATTATTGACACAACAATATTCATTGCAAACAAAATACCCACCGTTGATGATATGTTGTTGAGAGCATCCAATATCCTTTTGCCTGCAACCGGAGATATTAAAACACCTAAAACATTTATCATAATAAACTTTGTTGCTATCCTAAGGCATGGAGCCAAAGACATTATTAAAACAAATATTAAACCTGCAATACCAACAGAATTTTTAACAACACCCGAGCATGCTAATATAAGTTCCACTGAATCCGAAACCATTCCTCCTACATACGGAATAAAATTGCTTACAGCATACTTTGTGGTTTTAAGAGTTACTTCATCAACTTTTGGGGCAGCAACACCGATAATTCCTATAATACCCACATAAACTGTAAATACAACACCTAAAGATACTTTAATAAGCTTATGTATATGACCTCCGTAAGTACTTATATAGTTTTTTTCAGTAATACACCCTGTCAAATTAAGAACAAGGCTTATAAAACATAATGGTACAACAAAATTTTTAACAAAATATACTATAATAGATGAAACACCGAGCATTACAGGGTTTAATATACCTGCTGTGCCTGTTCTTCCGCTTGTAGCCAAAAGCATAGTAAGTGTAGGTATAAGTGAATTTATAAATAAGATTAATGAATCTATAAAAGTAATTGAATATTGAGCTATGTCTTTAACAATATCTATGAGAGAAATAACAACCAACGAGGAAATTACTGTTGATAGTGTTTTATTTTCCCCAAACGACATATTTAAATTTTCAACTGCAGATGCAAGCATTACTAAAATAAATATCAAACTTAAAAAACCCAAATTTTCTTTTAAGAAATCTTTAAATAAGGTTTTTATGTAAGAAAAAAAATCAGTAAATTCATAATTAAAATTACCATTATTTAGCTTATCAATTATTTCCATCGCATTATAATCTACACCTGAAATTTCAAATGTATTGTTAATATTATCTCTTGTTTCTTTATCAAGGACATCATTTATACTGTATGCAAAAACAGATGTGCCTGTACAAATCAAAAATAAAACTAAAACCACTATAATTTTTTTCATATTACACCTAAAGTAAATCAAGAATACTTTTAATCAAATTAATAAAAACCGGCATTGAGCAGGAAAGTAAAAGTACTTTTCCTGCAAGCTCAATTTTACCTGCTATAAATTTTTCCCCGCACTCCTCTGCTACAGAAGCACCAAACTGAGTTATGTAGGAAATGCCAATTATTTTTAACAAAAGCTTAATATGTTCCTGAGCAATACCGTATTCATTTCCGAAAAAGCTGAAAACATCTGTAATTTCTTTTAAGGGTGTGTATAAAATACCAATAATTATAACACCTGAGATAATGGAAATCCCAACAGAAAAATTAGAATTCATCTTTTTCAGCATTGTAGAAATAAATACTCCTATAAATGCTATAAAAACTATCTTAATCATAATTCAAAAAGAGTTTTTACCGTATCAAAAAGTTCGCTTACTTTTTGAACAATCAATACAAGCGCTATTATAAGTCCCGCAAGTGATGTCATCATTCCAAGCTCACTTTTGCCTGCCTGGTTAAGCAGGTTATGTAATACTGATGCAATTATTCCTATTGCTGCAATTTTAAAGATTAAATCAATACCGTTATCCACACAAACACCACCTATGCCAGAATTATCGCAATAAGAAAACCTGCAAGTATTCCTGATGTACGATAAAGTTTTACATATTTTTTTGCATTTTCAACAGCATTGTTGAGATTTAATTTTAAATTAATTATTGTGTTTGATACATTTTCAAGCTCATCTTCTCTGTCACCGCTTCCGAATACACTGAAAAAACGACGTATTTCTTCAATATCTTCTTTAATTAAAAATGTTTCATTTTCTCCTATATACGAAGAAAACGCATCACAAAGTGTCATTTTCCCTTTTTCTATTTTATTTGCAATATAGAGTAAAATATTATGGATGTTTACTGATTTAACATTTGAAGCTGTAATAAGTGCATCTGTAATCTCACAATTCGAAAAACTTATTTCTGTTTTTATTTTCCCAAGTGCACTAATAAAGGATTTTAAATCTTCAACTCTTCCTGTGTATTTAGCCGAAATATCAAATCCTATTTTTGCAGATGAAAGTAAAATGATAATAAAACCAACTAACTTAATCATTATATAAAACCTCCTCTATTGTTCCTATACCGTCCTTATTCCCAAGTAAAACAATATTATGAAAAAAACTTTTATCTATACCTAAGCGTAAAAGAGTATCATTAATATTAGTTCCGTGTGCTGTTGCAATGATATACGAGCCGAAAGTAACTGCTTTTTTTAGTATTTCACAATCAGCATCCGCAATTTCATCAGTGACTATATATTCCGGAGCCATACTCCTCAATACATATTCAACTCCTATAGATTTTGGTACAAGTGATAATACATCCGTCATTATACCCACATCAAATGATGCCCTGCCTTTATACATTCCTGCTATTTCGCCGCGCTCGTCCACAACCGACACCTTATGCTTGTTTCCGATTTTTCTGCACAGATCACGAATAAGTGTTGTCTTACCGCAACATGGCGGTGAGATTATCAACAAATTCTTAATGGAAAAAGTAAGTTTGTCCGAGCATCCTTTATATTCATTGGCTATTCTTATATTAAGAGAGCTTATATCTTTTATATTGTAAATATCCTTATCTTTTACAACAGCTGTACCGCAAATTCCTATACGGTGGCCCCCCTCAACAGTTATAAAGCCGTTTTTAATTTCATCAAGATAGGCATACACCGAAAGATTACACAGTTTTTTTACTGTATCCTCAAGTTCTTTTTTTGTTGTAATATAATCAATTATGTAGTAGGTTTTGTCCTTCTTTACTGTAACTTTTTTTTCATTTCGTAATGATATTTCATTTAATCTATCAACATCTAACTTTTTAACAACATTTTCAGGAAGTGCATTTAAAATATTTCTCATTTGTTTCACCTCTTGACTTAATTTTATTTTGCAAATCAAAAATTTAGAACATAATATTGACACTGTATTAAAAAAAGATTATAATTACTCTGTAAAATGCAGAGTAAGAATATGTGCGTATAGTGTCAACAGACGGGGAGTTGCTGTTGAACGAATACTTTTGTAGCGATACATATTCTGCATCCCGCTGCCTTATACGAGGATTATCCATTATTTTTTAATCTCCGTAAATGAGCAGACATTTAAGGAGGTTTTTTTATGTCAAAAGGATATAGTAAACACAAATTTTGGAATTTAAAAAGAATTTTCTATTTTCCAAAACTAAATACAAAAAATGTTTGTTTATTAGGTTTACTTATCGCTATAACTTTTGTTTTGTCGTCAGTTTCCGGTTATCTTAGAATAGGTAATATAAGTAAACTTACAATTAGTTTTATATCAATTTTTATTGCGGCATATTCATACGGCGGACTTGTGGGGGGCTTTGTTGCTGTTATTGCAGACCTTATATCCTGTTTTGTGAATCCAGTAGGTCCTTTAATGCTTCAAATAACTTTAATAGAGTTCATATTTGGATTCACTTATGGTTTTTTCTTTTATAAAACCACCAAAAAAATGTACATTATAAATGTTTTTGTATGTAGTGTAATTCAATTAATTATTAATATTTTATTTAAAACCCTGGTTCTCTCAATATCTTTTGTAACACCTTATTATGTATTATTTCTTTCAAGACTGCCTATGTGCATTATTCAATTTATAATGATATTTGCGGTTCTTATTTTAATAAAAGATTTTATGAAAACCATAGATAAAATTAAATAAAAATTTTAGATACCGAAATTTTTTCGGTATCTTTTTTTTGACATTTTTCTAATATAGGTTTGTGTATAATAGTTATAAGGAGGATAAAATGACTATATACATAGACCAATATATAATTATAAATACCATACTTAATTTTATAATATTGCATATAACACGAACTATAATAAAATCAAAGTCATCAAATCCCCGTATTTTAATTTGTAGCATAACGGGTGCATTGTTTGCAATAGTGATGTTATTTCCCAATATAAAGCCTGTTATAAATATACTGTTTAAAATTATCTTTTCACTAATACTTACAGGAATAAGCTTTAAATCCTCAAATATAAAAGCCTTTTTAAAAAACTTATCAGTGTTTTATCTGGTAAGTTTTACATTGGGCGGATGTGCATATGCAATAAAAAATTACTCCCATACACTTGAAAATACAGGTACTATAAAAATTTTATGTGTTACAGTTTTTTTGTCTTACATAATTTTAAACGGAGTAACATCAATTTACGAAAAAAATTTTAAATACAAAGGCTTAATACATAATTTTTCAATAACATATGATAACAAAACAATCGAGAGCAAGTGTTTTTACGATACCGGAAACAATCTTAGGGATCCTATTACAAAAACACCTGTTATTATTGTAAATATGAAGATCGCCAAATTTTTTTTGCCGGACGGAATAATCTACGGGCTATTGCATGGTACAGATGTTATCAGTATTTTTTCGTCATTTGGCACAGAACTAAAACTCAAACTTGTGCCCTATACAACAATTTCAGAAAAAGGAATTATACTTGGCTTTACACCAAGTAAAATAACTGTAGACAACAAGGAAACAAAAGCAATTATAGGTATTTCCTCATCAGCGTTTTCATGTGATATGGAATACGATGCAATAGTTAATCCAAAATACATATAAAAGGAGTTTTATTATGAGTAAAACAACCAATATATTTCAAATACTTCTAAAATTTTTTATTAATCAAAGTGATAATGAAATTCACTATATAGGAGGAACAGATGTATTACCACCTCCTCTTTCAGCTTCCGAAGAAAAGGAACTTTTAAATAACATTTATGACACCGCATGTAAAAATAAGCTTATTGAGCATAATCTTCGTCTTGTGGTGTATATTGCAAAAAAATTTGAAAATACAGGTATAAACATAGAAGACTTAATATCTATAGGCACAATAGGACTAATTAAATCAATAAATACCTTTAATACGGATAAAAACATAAAACTTGCAACCTATTCATCAAGATGTATTGAAAATGAAATTTTAATGTATCTCAGAAAAAATAACAATGCAAAATCCGAAATCTCCATTGATGAACCGCTAAATACTGACTGGGACGGAAATGAGTTGTTATTGTCAGATATATTGGGTACAGACCCTGATATTATTCACAGAAAAATCGAGGATGAGGTTGACAGAGAGCTTTTGAATGAGGCAATGCATAAGCTTTCAGCAAGAGAACTTGAAATAATAAAATTAAGGTTTGGAATAGGTTTTTCAGAAGAAAAAACACAAAAGGAAGTTGCAGATATGCTTGGTATATCTCAATCATACATTTCAAGACTTGAAAAGAAAATAATAAACAGACTAAGAAAAGAAATAAATAAAATGATTAATTAGGAGTTGTTATTTTGTTTAAAAAAACCATAATACCTTTTATTTTGTTACTTATGCAAACAATTAATATATGCGCTATGTCTGCACATGGGGCTGTACTTATTGATGCAGAAAACGGCAGAATTTTATATGAACATAATGCGTTTGAAAAAAGGGGTATGGCAAGCACAACAAAAATAATGACTGCAATAGTAACATTGGAAAACACTAACCCCTCAGATATTGTTACGGTATCATACAAAGCAGCAAATACGGAGGGTTCCTCCATGTATTTAAAACCAAATGAAAAGTTAACCGTTGAAAATCTGCTCTATGGTCTAATGCTAAATTCAGGAAACGATGCAGCAACAGCCCTTGCAGAACATATAAGCGGCACAACTGAAAAATTTGCTGAGCTTATGAATAAAAAGGCAAAGGAAATCGGAATGAATAATTCTTCCTTTGCAAATCCACACGGTCTTGATGACAAAAATCATTATTCTACACCGTACGATATGGCTTTGCTTACAAAATATGCAATGCAAAACGAGGATTTTAAAACAATAGTAGGTACAAAAACAAAAATAATAGAATGCGATGGAAAATATAAATATCTGACTAATCACAATAAACTATTATCTAAATATCAATGGTGTAAAGGTGTAAAAACAGGATTTACAAAAAAATGCGGCCGATGTCTTGTTTCATATGCGGAAAAAGACGGTGTAAAGCTAATAGCCATTACACTGTCTGCGGCTGACGATTGGAATGACCATATATATTTATATGAAAGCTATTTTGATAAATATAAGTCCTATAATATTATTAATAAGAACGATTTTGTTGGTTCTGTAAATGTTAAAAAAGCCGCTCAAAACACCTTGGATTTATATTGTTGTAAATCCATAAACTTAACACTTACTAATGAGGAGTTTAAAAAAATTAAGATAAAATATAATTACCCGGACACTATAAATGCACCTGTTTACTGTGACCAAGTCTTTGGAGATATAGAAATTATACTAAACGATAAAATTATAGCTTCTTCTCCTGTTGTGGCAAAATACGGAGTTAACAAAGAAACAGAAAAAAATTTCAAAGACAATTTTATATTTCTTTTACAAAATATCCTGACTGAATTTAAAATTAATGCATTATAATTTTATACATACATTTTGTATTTTGGTCAATAATAACCAAAACAAATTCACGGAGGGAAATAAATGAAAAAAAATATATCTTTAATTACAATATCGATTCTACTATTTTTAACACTATGCGGTTGTATGAACTCCATGTCTGATAAACCCAAAATTGGTGTTTGCTTATATAAATATGACGACACATATGTATCTGCTGTTAGACAGGAGCTTGAAAAAATTTCAAAAAATAATGTTGAACTTTACCTTAATGACGGAAAAGGCGATCAAGGCACTCAAAATGACCAGATAGACTTGCTTATTCAAAAAAATATAGATGTGTTAGTTGTAAATCTTGTGGATGTTGGTGCAGCACAAACTGTTATAAATAAGGCAAAAAACGCAGATATTCCAATTATTTTTTTCAACAGAGAGCCATCTGTTGAAGCTATGAAATCTTATGACAAAGCAATATTTATAGGAACAAATGTAAAGGAAGCCGGTATTATACAAGGTGAAATTGTAGTAAACACATGGAAAAACACAAATTACGACAAAAACAAGGACGGAGTTTTGCAATATGTTATGTTAAAAGGTGAGCCTGATAATCCGGAAGCTGTTGCAAGAACAGATTATTCTGTAAAAACAATTAAAGAAAACGGTATTGATGTTGAAGAACTTGGACTACAAGTTTGCAACTGGGATACAGAGCTTGCAAACAATGCCATGTCAGGTTGGCTTACAAAATACGGTGATAAAATAGAATTTGTTATTGCAAACAATGACGCAATGGCACAGGGGGCTGTTTCGGCTTTACAATCTGCAGGTTATAACAAAGGTGATGAAAACAAATATATTCCTGTTGTAGGTGTAGATGCAACAGACGCCGCAAAAGACCTTATTTCAAAAGGATACATGACAGGTACCGTTTTACAGGACGCAAAAGCTATGGCAGAAGCTATAAATAAAATAGCTGTAAATTACTCTGTAAATAATGACTTTTTAAAAAATACAACCTACAAATTTGATGAGACCGGTAAAGCTGTAAGAATACCTTATAAATCCTACGAAGGTGATAAATAAATGCTTCTCACAATGGAAAACATATGCAAACGCTTTGGGAACACCGTAGCACTTGACAAGGTATCTTTAAAGCTTGAAGAAGGTTCCATACATGCACTTATGGGTGAAAACGGTGCAGGAAAATCCACTTTGATGAAATGTCTGTTCGGGGTTTACAGAAAAGACAAAGGTATCATAAGGCTTAAAGATAATGAAATAAACTTTACAAATCCTAAACAGGCTTTGGAAAACGGTGTAGCAATGGTGCATCAAGAACTTAACCAGGTTTTACAGCAGACAGTTCTTGAAAATATATGGCTTGGCAGATATAAAAACAAATTTGGTATTGTAAGTAAAAAGGAAATGTATGGGGAAACAGTCAATATTTTTAAAAATTTAAATATTGATATAGATCCTGATGTTAAAATAGGTACTCTTTCCGTATCTCAAAGACAAATGGTTGAAATTGCAAAGGCAGTTTCATATCATGCAAAGGTTATAGTTATGGATGAGCCTACCTCCTCTCTTAACGAACGCGAAGTAGAACATTTGTTTAAAATTCTTAATATGTTGAAAAGTGCAGGTTGCGGAATAATATATATCTCTCATAAAATGTCGGAAATTCTTGAAATTTCAGATACAGTCACAATAATGAGAGACGGAAAAACAGTATCTTCTCATAAATCTGATGAACTAACTACAGATAAAATTATAAACCTTATGGTTGGGCGTGAACTTAACGAAAGGTTTCCTGCAAAAACAAACAAACCCTCAGACATAATTTTAGAGGTTAAAAACCTTAACACAAAGTACAGTCCCAAACTCAAAGACATTAACTTCAAACTGCGTAAAGGAGAAATTCTAGGTATAGCAGGTCTTGTAAGTTCCGGAAGGACTGAGGTTTTGGAATCCCTTTTTGGAATGCGTAAAATTGAAAGCGGTACAATATCCGTACACGGTACAGTGGTTGTTAACAACAATCCAAAACAAGCAAAGAAGAATAAATTTGCCCTTTTAACAGAGGAACGCCGTGCAAATGGGATTTTTCCCGGACTAAGTGTTGAATTAAATACAACAATATCAAATATAAGGGATTATAACAAGGGTATTTTTATTGATGATAACTTACTGCATCAGGTTACAGACGAAACAATAGAAAAGCTAAAAATTAAAACATATGACCGAAAAACAAAAATAAAAACATTATCAGGCGGTAATCAACAAAAGGTAATTCTAGGACGCTGGCTTTTAACAAGGCCGGAAATATTATTACTGGACGAACCTACCAGGGGAATAGATGTTGGTGCAAAATATGAAATATATCAGTTGATAAATGAGTTAGCATCAAATGGCAAGGGAATTATTGTAGTTTCTTCAGAAATGCCGGAGCTTTTGGGAATATGCGACCGTATTATGGTAATGTCGGACTATAAGGTTGCGGGTATAGTTGAAAACAATGAAGAATTAAACCAGGAAACTATAATCAGGCTTGCTTCAAAATATATATGATACAGGTGAAACTAATGAATAAAGGAAAATATAGCATAAGCGACATTTTAATAAATTACTCACTCTATATAGTTTTAGGGGTAATGATTCTTGCGGTTATAATTACAGAGCCAAGCTTTATATCAGCAAAAAACTTAACCAATATTTTAAGTCAGGCATCAACAAGAGGTATACTTGCACTGGGTGTAGCAGGTCTTATTGTATTGCAAGGCACAGATTTGTCTGCAGGTAGAATTCTTGGTCTTACAGCGATTGTTTCTGCTTCACTATTGCAATCTGTAACATATTCCTCGAGAATGTATGAAAATCTTCCTCAATTACCATTAATATTACCCTTTTTGATTGCAGTTATAATAGGCGGATTATTCGGAGCAATAAACGGGTTTGGTGTTGCAAAATTAAAATTGCATGCCTTTATAATTTCATTAGGTACACAGCTTATTGCATACGGTATCTCTTGTATATATATAGACAGACCTCCACTTGGCGCACAACCTGTTGCAAACCTTGATGAGAGATATACTAATTTTGTAAACGGCAGTTTTAAAATAGCAAGTGTGGAAATACCGTATTTAATTTTATATTTACTGATTGTTGCAGTAATAATGTGGTTTATATGGAACAAAACTGTTTTGGGGAAAAATATGTTTGCAATAGGCGGCAATCCTGAAGCTGCAGCAGTATCAGGTGTGAATCTGTTTAAAAATATAATGACCATATTTATAATATCCGGAATATTGTATGGAACAGCAGGATTTTTAGAAGCCGGCAGAATAGGCTCAACAACGAGTAACACCGGTATCAATTACGAACTTGACGCAATATCCGCCTGTGTAGTCGGTGGAGTTTCCTTTGCCGGCGGTATTGGTACAATACCCGGTGTACTAATAGGAACAATAATTTTACAGTTTATAAACTATGGTCTTAACTATATTGGAATAAGTCCGTATTTTCAGTATATAATTAAAGGACTGATTATAATTCTTGCAGTATCTATTGACACAAGAAAATATCTTGACAAAAAATAAAAGGGCATATGCCCTTTTATTTTTATTTGTTATAGTTTTGAATACTTACATCCACAATAGTTTTGCCTATATAAGCCGTATTCTTCCGAAAGCTCACAAGAACGCTTATATCCGTTCTTCTTTTTAAAATCCGAATACAAATAGGGAATTCCATATTCCTCCGCTAATTGGCTTCCTATTTCATTTAGCTTTGATGCGTTTTTATGAGGACTTATCGTAAGGGTTGTTGTAACATAATCAAAGTTATTATCCTTTGCATATTTTACAGATTTTTCAAGCCTCAATTTATAACAATTAAAACATCTTGTCATACCTTCGGGCAAATCACCGTATTTTTTTGCAACACTTTCAAAGCTTTCGTTATCATACTCTTCTATTACTGTTTTAACATCAAGTCTCATTTCACTGACAAGTCTTTTAAGTTCGTTTGCACGGAACTCAAATTCACTATAGGGATAAATATTTGGATTATAAAAATATAAGGTAATATCAAAATATTTGTTCAAATATTCTAGTACATAACTTGAACACGGGGCACAACAAGCATGTAAAAGCAGTTTGGGTTTAACATTCCCCCAATTATTAATTGTATCTTCAAGTATTTTTTGATAATTTATATTCATTCTTATTCTCCAAAATTTATATTCAATATTTGACTAGTGTAAAGTACGGACCAAAAACATCACCCATCCCCTTGCGTTCAATAATATCACATCCCGCGTCTGATGCGACAGAATCAATCATTTTATAGAATCAAATGGAATGTTTTGTGCTATAACTCCGCAATCATATAAATATATAAGATTTTTTAAATCCTGTACATTAGCCGAAAGTTCTTTGCCCTTGTCAGTATATTCTATTAAAATTCTTTCATCTACTTTTTCAACAATATATTTTTGAGACATCATCTCATAGTTTTTCTTAACAATATCATCAATGCTTTCAAACGGAGAATGAGATGTGATAGCCAATCCATAGGAATTATATATTAGCGTGTATCCGGCTATTCCTGTTTGTTTACGATATGCAGTTGACATACCTCCGTCAATGAGAATAAGCTTTCCATTTGCTTTGACAGGGCTTTCTCCATCTTTAAATCTTACAGGAATATGACCATTTATAATATGACCGCTTTCGCAATCAATCTCGAACTCTCTCATAATTTTTTTACATATTTCTTCATTATCCCAAAGCAAAAAATACGGCTGCTTTTCCTCTTTGTGAACCGATACATCATCTATGTACATTCTTTCAAAAGTTGCCATATTCTTTTTTCCAAACAAAGGAGAATGCGGAGAACACCACAAAAACCATGCAAAATCAACCCACGGCTTGGTTTTTCTTTTATAAGCCTCTCTGAGTTTTTTTTCACAAAACCTCATATATCCCTTGCCTGAATAGTTTTTCCCGTTGTGTGAGAAAACGGAAAAATCGCCGTTTTCGTCTAAAGGTACGCATCCATGATACAACAAGTTGTTGTTAAAGCAAAGATATATACTGCCCTTTGAGAACATGAAATTTAAATGTTTTTGCATTTTTTCATTGTGTAAAAAGCTATTTCTAAGGCTTTGAATAACTTCACTTTCCTCTTCTGTTAGGGAAATTGGATTTGATTTGTCTATGGTCGGAAACTCATCGGTGTTAAGCTTATATCCACGCCATGTCATATCAGAAAAATCAATTTTATCCAGTTTTGTACTTGATAACATCATAAAATCAGGGTTGGTCAACCTAATTTCATCTTCCAGCTTAAATCTTATAACGGATATTGCCTTATACATTTTTTCTATATGAGTGTTTCCCGTATAATATTTGTCTGCAAAATGTTCAAGCTGTCGAAGACTCACCCCATAACCTTCCTCCAAGAACAAGGTATTACCATATTTTAAATTATTTGCGACAACAACTGCAATACAAGCCTCCGAGCCCATCATTGCACCCATCCATACAACATCATGGTTTCCCCATTGAATATCAATCGGTTTTATACCCATAAGTATATCAAGAACAATGTCAGGTCTTGTACCTCTGTCAAAAACATCGCCGACTATATGCAAATGGTCTATTGACAGATTTCTGATTAATGCCGCAATCTCAATAAGAAAATCCTCTGCACAACCAAGCTCAACAATGGATTCAATAATTTTGTTATAATAATTTTCTTTATCAATATTTCTCGAATTGCAGTTTAAAAGTTCGTCTATAATATATGAATATTTTTCCGGCAACGCTTTTCTTACTTTTGAGCGGGTATACTTTCCGCAGGCAATCTTACATATTTCTATTAATCTTAAAAGATTTTCTTCAATCCACGATTTGTCTTTTGGACAATCAGCCAAAACCCGTTCCGGATAATAAATCAGATTGGCAAGTTTTATTTGTTCCTCAGTTGACAATTCATCATTATACGCATCATAAATTTTTGCTCTGATAACTCCAGATGCAGTCCTCATAATATGGTTAAAGTGCTCATATTCCCCATGAATATCGCTTATAAAATGTTCGGTTCCCTTTGGCAAACTAAGTATTGCCTGTAGATTAATAATTTCTGACATGGCATCCTTTTTTGTAGGCCATTTTTCTGCCAATGCCTTATAATACTTTAATTCATTTAAAATACTCATAAAACTAACCTCCCATATAATTAATAATTGCTCAGAACAATATAAAGACTGTATAATCTAGATGCCAATGTTTTTTGTATGAGTTCATATTAAGTTAGGTTTAAAATTAATATATCTTTTTGATAGTAGGCTTTTCGTGTGAAATAATATCTATTATATGATTTTCAGTAGATACACCATAATGAACCCATTTATCCGGCAAAAGACCGCTATCCATTGTAGCTTTACAATGCTCTAACAATCTTGATTTTTCATATATATGCAAACATTTTCCTTTTCTTATTTCATAATCATCCCACGAACAAAAAGATTCCTTTCGCACCTGATATATGATATAACTCGAAAATATAATTTCATAAACATCTTCTTTATCAAACTGAATCGTTATATTTTCATTTAATAGTTTTTTTATGGTTTCGTTGTATTCCTCTTGACCAGCTATACATTTATCTCCCACCATACTCGAAAAAACTATCTTTAGAGTATCGTCATCATCTTCTAATTTCAAAAGAAAATTATGTTCTCCAAAAAGATTATTATCTCCACCGAACTTTACTTTATCAAAAAACATATATTTTCTCCTTTCGATTTCCTACATTATTCGACAATCTTTATAGACTCCTGTCAAGTCGGGATCAAAAAGTTATAATATCAACATTATTTTTCAAGTTATAATATGGTTAACCAATTCATTTACTGATGTAAATTTTTTTAACAAATGACTCACATTCTTCCAACGGAAAAGGTTTTGAATAATACCAACCCTGAATATAATCACAATCAGACATTGATACAAGAGCATTTTGTTCTTCAGTCTCTACACCTTCACAAATAACCTTTATGTTTAAACTGTGGGCAAGTGCAATAATACCGAAGAACAAATTCCTTCCTTTGGGAGTATCTGTTCTAAGCAAAATTTCACGGTCAATTTTTACTACATCAATAGGATAATCACACAGGTTTGCAAGGGATGTATATCCGCTTCCCAAATCATCAAGATAAACTTTAAAACCAAGTTTTTTGCAGAGTTTAACATTTGTTTTTGCAGTTTCCATATCATTTTCGATAGCATCCTCTGTGATTTCAATTATAAGCTTCGATTTATCAAAATTATAGCGTTGTGAAATCATTTTTAGTTTATCAACACAATCTTCTTCGGAAAGGGTTATCCTTGTAAAATTACAAGAGATTGAAATATCCCTATATTCTGTATTACTCCATTTTTCAAGTTGACGGCAAGCCATATCGAACATATAAAAGTCATGCTTGCTTATAAGTCCTGACAATTCCATATGCCCAATATAATTAACAGGGCCAACAAGACCTTTTTGAGGGTTAACCCATCTTGAAAGTGCTTCTGCCGAAACAATCTTTCCGGATTTGTTGTCAACAATAAACTGCAGGTACATCTTAAATTCATTATTTTCAAGTCCAGTTAAAATGCTCTGTGTTAATTTTTTTCCCCCTTGAATATTGTTCATTAAATATTTTTTTTCGGCACCCAAATCTTTGTTGCAATTTTGACGGATACGGAAAAGTAATGCTGCAACAAAAGCGGATTGCACAAAAAATGCAAATATGGCTATAAATGCTACCAATTCCATTTTCTGTACTACCTCCTTGTATGTAATATTTATCTAAAGAGTATCAGTCAGAATACTGACTAATCTTCCTTTGCACTTTTTACGGTAGAAGATATTATGTATTTAGGTCTGCCTTTAATTTCTTCATAAATACGAGCAATATAGTATCCTATGATTCCAAGACTTATCATAATGATACTTCCTATAAAAATTGTTATAATTATAACTGTTGTCATGCCCTCAAGAGCTCTTCCGATTATTTTATCAATAAGAGCCCATACACCAAAGATAACTGATATTACAAGCATAACAAACCCAAGGACTGTTACTGTTTGCATTGGTGCGGTTGAATATGATGAAATATTTGAAAGCGCATATTTCACAAGTCCGCAGGTTGACCATTTGGATTCACCCTCCACCCGCTCTCTGACTTCATATTCAACTGTTGTTTTCTTATATCCTACCCAATATGAGATTGCTCTGAAAAATCCCCTTTCAGGCATTTTATTAAGCACTTCGACCACTTTTCTGTCCAAAAGTTTAAAATCCGATGAATTGGCCATATCAAATCCTGCCATACGACTGATAACAGAATAGAAAAATTTTGCACCTATACTGTGGATCTTTTTTTCCTGTCCGCGTTTTTTCTTAATTCCTTCAACAATCTCATATCCTTCTTCCCACAAGCGATACATTTCGATTATTTTTTCCGGTGGGTGTTGCAAATCACAGTCAATGACAACGGCACAGTCGCCACTTACCATAGCCAAACCTGCAGATATAGCGGATTCTTTTCCAAAATTTCTTGAAAAATGCAGTCCTGCTATATTTTCTTTTTCTGAAGAAAGTTCAGCTATCATTTTATAGGTTTCATCAGATGAGCCATCATCTACAAAAATGAACTCACTTTCGATATTGTTATCTGCCAACAAAGAATGTATTGCGTTATATACGCGTTTTATACACTTTTCTTCATTATAAGCAGGAATAACTATAGATAACATAAAATCACCTTACCGTTTCTCAAATAATGTTTCTAAGCGGGTAACTGGCATAGGACGGTAAAAATAATACCCTTGGAGCATATCGCAACCAGCATCCACAGCTATTTTTTTGTGTTCTTCTGTTTCTATGCCTTCACATAGTGTCCTGAATCCTAACTCATGAGCGGTTCTTATAATATTTTTCAGAATTAGATACCCCGTTTGATTAGTTGCTTTTTGTGTTATTGATTTATCAATTTTTACAATGCTTATATCAAAATCCGTCAAATCACCGAAACTGGTATGTCCTTTGCCAAAGTCATCCAACAAAGTCAAAATTCCCTTTTCTTTTAACCGTGTTAAATTTCTTGTCATTATGAATTTTTCATTCTTGTTGAGACTTTTATCCTCAAGGATTTCAACAGCAATACACGAATAGTCAATTCCATATTTTTCTACAATTTCTATTATACTGTCTGCAAAATTTTGGTCACATAGGGTATGGCGTGAAAAATTGATTGTATATACATATTTGGTGCGATTTTCCATATCATTTGAAATCCATTTACAATTTTTTTCAAAGATATAATAGTCAAATTTCTGATTTAACCCAACATTATTTACTGCTGAAAGAAAAGCGCTTGGTGTCAAAACACCCTCTGTATGAGAGTTAAGTCTGGACAGTACCTCTGCCCCCATAATTTTATTTGTTTTAGCATTCAAAATTGGTTGATACTCAAGGAAAAAACTATTATTATCAATTTCCTTTTGTATGTTATTTTCAATTTTAATTTTTCTTTCAAATTCTCTGCCGTTTGAACTGTCCCATTCACAATACAAAAGTTTTTTATTTTCTGCCATACTACATGCCTGTTTTGCTCTTCCAATAGCAGTTTTAAATGAAACATCATTGGAACTGGTCAGGTGGTAACCAAAGTTTACATGGACAACACCTACTGCGCCGTGTTTTACAAAGGCATCATTGATTTCATTAAAGCATTTGTCAATACACAGTTCAATTTCGTCAGATTTTAAGTCATTTAATGCCACGAAATTCTCGTTACCGTAAAGAGAAATTTCCCCACCCATACTAATGGAGAAGTGGTTAAGTAAAATTCTCTTGATTAAATCATACATCCTTACAGCTCTTGATTCAGAATACAGTCTTTTCATACCATCAAGAGATATTGAAATATATATAAGACAACTATTTTTTTGCAACGCTACAGATTTTTCAAAATCATTTTCTATTTTTCCTATACCGCAAAAACATTTCTCGGCTGTTCCTTTTGCTGTTTTAACAGATTTCATCGTAAAGTACAGTCCAATTAGTCCCATTACAAGAAAAATTATTGCTAATATAGTTATAATAACATAAGGGTATTCTAAAAATTTCATTATGCAGGCTCCTGATATCTATTTTTCAAAAACAGGAAACTCCTTAGTTCCTGATGTATGTTTAAGTCCTATTTTTTTTGCAACCTTCATACATTTTTCAATGTCCCTTTTGGCTGTCTTTTTTCTTCGTATTATTTCTTTCACCAAAAAGCAAGGATTGAACGTAAGCATTGCTTTAAAAATCTCTGCCTTTGATACCGCACATCTTTTATATTCGGCTAAAATTTCAAGAAGTGCATAGTTTATGGTGCTCTTGTCAATTTTTTTGTCAGTCACACCTTTTAACCATTTTGCATATTTAAGGAATTTATCTATGTCAGCATTTTCCTTAAAATAGATACCGCTGATATAAAATTCCTGCATTTCTTCATCCATTTCCTGAAAAAGTGATGAATAATATTTTTTTTGTATTTTAAGCACTTCGGTATGCTGTCTTTCAAGTGTTGTGCTTGTAATTTGCTTGTCGTGAAGTCTATATATCAACAAGCATTCGGGAAGTATTACAATTTTCTGATTTTCCATCACCATTCTTGTCCACAATTCAAGGTCTTCAGTACAAGTAAGAGTGGTTTCATAATTAAACTTCTTCATAACCTCAGCTTTTACAATAACACCGGGGTGAAGTATTGGATTTGCCACAAGAAGCATTGCGGA
>JAZNWH010000029.1:0-34346 GCA_045593265.1 Clostridia bacterium
CGAGACCGCCCTTGACATGACGTAAAATCCGTGCTATATTACAGCTAAGGCAGGAAAGCCATAATCTGGCTGTTCCTGCCCAAAATCACGAATATTTTATCATAGAAAAATTGAATTTACAGAAATTTTCTCACACTGCCATATTTTATAATCTAAAATATCATTCGTACAACTTTACTCAGCAGGAATTATCTCTATATAGCATGTGGTAAATAGTTCCATATGAAGCTTTACAGTATGTTCTTCCCAACCATCATAAGGTTCGTCGTACACAAGTTCCCCATCACGATTTTCATCTGTAATATAAATTTTAACTCTTGAAACACCTTCTTCAGGTATTATATTTTTAAGGTTTATTACAACATCTTCAGGAAAATCAGAATCATGCTCGCTATAATTTGTAATCAGAATTCCACCATTCTTTCCGTCAGTAGCAGCACAAGTATAAATGTTTCCGTTTTTATAATCTGTCTTAACATATGTTCCAAGTCTCTTTAGATTTCTAAACATTTCAAATGTGTAGTAAGTTTTTACCGGTCTTGTTGGTGATGTATAGAAAATCCCGTTCCACCCACTTGAAGAACCCGTATTGTAATACATAAGTCCATCAATACCGCATGCTTGACCAACACACATTGTTCCAGCAACTAATGAAGCACCCTTAATCTTTCTGTTATTTTCCATAGAGTATTCATAGTCAATACCCGACCAACCGCGTACATAATTCCATTCATCAATGTAGACTTCAACATCCTTAATACCATATTCCTCAAATCTGTCATACAGTCTCTTAGCTTCAACAGCAATTTTTTCGGGTTTTGTAATATAAAGATGGAATGTATAAAAATCAATAGGAACATTTCTTTCCTTAATCATTTTACAGAATTCAAAATAGATTCTTCTCGGCCAGTTTCCGGCAAATCCCGGACCACCAATTTTAAGATGAGGGAAACAACTTTTTAGATGTTTTGCAGCTACCTCATAAAAATCAATAAACTCATCCTCTGTTCCCTGCCAGCAAGGATTTGAACCATCCCAGTTAGTGCATTCAGGCTCATTCCATATTTCCCAATACTGTATATCATAATTGAAACCATCTGCCCAACCTTCGTTATAATGTCTTATAATATGTTCGCATATTCTTGCCCATTTTCCAAAATCTTTAGGCGGATATGTACCACTTTTACGACCATGTTCAATTGAAGCACCTAAACGATAAAATGGTTTTGTGCCTGCGATAATTACGTTAGTAACATAACTATCTGTAGGTTCAAAAATATAAGATGCAGGGTCATTTTCATTTGCATCAAAATCAGGAATTATTCTGTGAACATCAACAGAATATTCACCACCAAATGATTCAACAAAAGCAGAATCATGAAGTCTTGCAAAAGGAATTTCAAGATTTTTATAAAGTTCAAAACCTGAAGTTTTTCTCACATATGAACCAAGTGGTCCATTATTAACACCGTTCATTGCTTTGATTTCACCACATGTATTAGCAAAATCAACAGTAATGTTAACCATAATACCACTTCCTTAACGAAAGAATTTACTACATTTTAACATAAAACATCGATATGTAAATACACAAAATCACTTTTTTTATTGACAAAACAACAGCATTCACAATTTAGAATTAAAACTCTTTTTCGCATAGAATCTCAATTATTTTCCCATCTGATGTAACAAAAATATCTCCTGCCTGATCAGTACGGTAAACTTTTGTTCCTAATTTTTCAAAACGTTTTAACACCTTTTCATCAGGATGATTATAATCATTAAATTCTCCCACCGAAATTACGGCATATTGAGGATTTACCCGCTTTAAAAAACTATTTGTTGATGAAGTTTTCGAACCATGATGACCAACTCTTATAAAATCACTGTTTACATCCGAAGTAATATCATCTTCAACTTCTTTTTCAGCATCACCCATAAATAAAAATGTATTATCTCCGTATGTTATTTTTACAACGGCACTCATATTGTTAAGGTCGTTATAACCACTTTCACGGGGAGAGATTATTTCAGCTTTGAGGTTTTCTCCTTCATGAATTATAACGCCTGTTTTTGCAGTAACTAAAGGTATGTTTTCATCAGAAATTTTATCTATAAGATTCTCAAAAAATTTTAGTGTATTAGAAGCGTCAGGCATAAATATTTTATCTGTTTTATAATTATCAATTACCTCTTCCGCTCCACCTGCATGGTCAGAATGAGGATGTGTTATAACAAAATAGTCAATTTTTTCATCTACATATTCTTTAAGCTTTATATATGCAGATTCTTCTTTTTCACCAGCATCTATCAGCATAGTTTTCCCATCAGGAAAAACTATATATGTACAATCACCTTGTCCTACATCAAGACAATAAATATTTAAGTTATTGTCAAGAGGCTGAAAATCCTTTTTAGATATTTCAGAATATATTCCTGAAATAACAAAAATTATAATAACTGCCAATGTAGGTATAAAACCAAATTTGTTACCTTTAGATTTCTTAACTCTCATATTCCCACCTTATATAAACATTTTTAAATACTCAAGTGATTTCGGTGGTCTGCCGACAACAGAAATCGCATACTGTTCGCAACAATTAAATAAATCCTTAGCTATATTTTCAGACACTAAAAATGAAAATAATTGTTTGATCGGACAATAAACTATATATTTTAAAACATCAAGGAGATTCTTTTCTATCTTTATACCTTTTGAAGCACAAGTTGAACAATAAAAAATTCCTCCTGCTACATCAAAAAACATTGGTGATGTTATTTCACCACATTTATTGCAACAATCAAAGCAAGGCATATAGCCTTGTTCAGACATTAATCTTAATTCAAATGCAGACTTTATAAGAGCTAAGTCCTTATCAGTATTTGCGATAACATAGAAAGTATTTAGTATAAGACTAAGCGTATTTTCACATTCGCTGCATTCAGGAATGATATCTGCTGATAGTTGAGCAATGTAAGTTGCAAGAGATAACTTCACAAAATCTTCGCTGATTTTATAAAAAGATGAAATGAGCGAACATTGATTCATATAATAAAAGTTATTCTTACCTCCACTTATTACAAACTCCGTATAACATAAAAATCTGACAGCTGATGTATTTTTACTTCTTGAGTTTCTTACGCCTCTTGCACATATACTGATTTTACCAAGTTCTTTTGTAATAACCGTTAAAATTTTGTCATTCTCCCGATAATCCGTCTCCCTGATTACCAAGCCGCAAACTTTCTCTTCCATATTTCTCCTCTTGAATTTTATCCATTTCTTCTGCAAATTCTTTTGATGTTAGTCTTCTGAATTCCAGATACGTAAGATAGGCTTCAATCTGTCCCGTATGTTCAAAAAAATTCCAAAAATTGTTTGTCATATATATGCCCCCTTTAAAATTTATTTTTAGCATTAAGGGGGTTTTTATTTCTGTTAATTTTTGTTATCAAATCCGAAATTTTTAATAAGAAAATCTGAATTTCGCCAATCTTCTTTAATTTTTACCCATATTTCCAGAAACACTTTAGTGCCTAAAAATTTTTCACAGTCTATGCGTGCTTTTTGTCCAATTCTTTTAAGCATACTTCCATTTTTGCCGATAATAATTCCCTTATGGCTTTTCTTTTCACAATTGATTGTAACACCTACATAAATACTTCCGTCATGACGTTCTTTAAATTCAGTTATTTCCACAGCAATACCATGAGGTACCTCTTTATCAAGACACCACAGAGCTTTTTCTCTGACAATTTCTGCGACTATTTGTTTTTCAGGCTGATCAGTTACCATATCATCGGGGAAATACATAGGCCCATCTTCAAGACGACTAAGAATTTCCTTATAGACAATATCTACTCCATCACCCTTTAACGCAGAAATTGGAATTATTTCATCAAAGCTCATTTTTTGACTGTATTCAGCTATTAAAGGCAGAATATTTTCCTTTTCAGTTGAATCGGTTTTGTTTACAATCAGCAGAACCGGAACATCTGAATTTCTTATATTATTTATGATATCATCATTAACAGAGGGATTATCATCCACACTTACTACAAGAATAATAGCATCTACACCCTTTACAGAACTCTGTGCTTCCTTAACCATAAATTCTCCAAGTTTGTTTTTAGGTCTGTGAATACCGGGTGTATCCATAAACACAACTTGTGAATCTTTATCGTTAACTATTCCCAAAATATTATTTCTTGTAGTTTGGGGCTTGTCTGATATTACAGCTATCTTTTCCCCTGTAAATGCATTTAAAAGTGTTGACTTACCTGCATTTGGTCTTCCAATAATTGCAACAAAACCTGATTTCATATTTATCCTCTTTCTATGCCGAGCAATGACATAATTTCTTCTTCTTTAGCTCTCATTATTAGTTTTTCATCTTCCTGCATATGGTCATACCCTAAAAGATGAAGTATACTATGTGCCACAAGATAGCCCGTCTCTCTTTCTTTACTATGACCAAATTCCTGTGCCTGAATATATACCTGTTCAACATTTATAACCACATCTCCTAATGAAAGATACGGATACCCCTCATCTTTAGGAATGTATTCTTCATCAATAACCCCTTCTTTATTAAATTCAAGTTGCGGAAATGACAAAACATCTGTTGATTTATCAATATTTCTATACGTTTTATTAATTTCTCTAATCTCATCTGCGTCGGTAAAAAGCAGAGAAATTTCCACATCACAATTTATATCGTGTATGAAAAGCGCTGTTTTTATAACTTTTTCAATTAATGTGCTTAATTCATCAGTTAATTCAATTTTATTACGTTCATTCGTAATATCAAGCTTTAAATTCATTTTTTTACCACCTTTCTGCGGTGGCTGTCATAAGCAGTTATAATCTTTTGAACCAATGGATGACGTACCACGTCTTTTTCATTAAGACGACATATTTCAATTCCATCAATATCTTTTAAAACAACCTGTGCTTCTTTAAGACCAGATGTTTTATCACGTGGAAGGTCAATTTGTGTTATATCTCCTGTTACAACTGCCTTAGAAGAAAAACCTATTCTTGTTAAAAACATCTGCATCTGTTCACCAGTTGTGTTTTGAGCTTCATCGAGAATAATAAAACTGTCATCTAAAGTTCTTCCTCTCATATAAGCAAGTGGTGCAACTTCTATTATACCTTTTTCCATATAATTAGTACATGTCTCCGCACCTAACATATCATGAAGTGCATCATATAAAGGTCTTAGGTACGGATCGACCTTATTTTGTAAATCTCCGGGTAAAAAACCAAGTTTCTCGCCCGCTTCAATAGCAGGACGCGTAAGTATAATACGTTTGATATTTTTGTTTCTCAGTTCGTTTACAGCACACGCAACAGCCAGGTATGTTTTACCTGTTCCGGCAGGACCTATACCAAATACAATTGTATTTTTTTGTATACTTTTCACATATTTTTCCTGACCTAATGTTTTTGCTTTTATCAATTTTCCATCGGCAGTAACACACACATTTTCTGTGCCGATTTTAACAAGAGCATCTGTACTTGCCTCAAATATCATGGACATAATATAGTTGACTTTATGAATATTTATAGCTTCACCATTTTGAGCGATTTCAAAAAGACCATCAAGAGTTTTTTTGGCATTTTCTGTATTCTCTTCACTACCCGTAATTTTTATAATATCATTTCTACTTGAAATAGTTACCGAAAATCTTTTTTCAATAAGTTTTAAGTTTTCGTCAAAATTTCCGAAAACATTCATCATAAGTGATGAATCAGATATCTCAATTATTTTCTCCATATTATTCTTCCTTCTTTATTTCCTGCTTTACTCCTCTTTTTTCAAGAGTTTCAAGTTCTATCCAAATCCTTATTTTGTTCGAGGCTTTTCGATGATTATGTTTTATTGAAATAATTTCTGTCTCCTCTTTAAGATTTTCTTTGATTTCATTTAAATAATCATCATAATAATAATTAAATGCATCCTCGACAGACATTTCTTCATATTTAACAAATTCTTCCTTGTACTCATACTTATTAATTGCTATGAAATTATTCTCAAATATTGGTACTATTTTATAACTATATTCGTTATACTTAGTTTTAGCTTTTTTGGCTAAATTACCTTTGAAAGATATTTCCAGAGATTTTTCTGTTTCACCAGATGCAGTTCTTATTTCTTTTTTTAAAGGAAACTCCTTGCAATAATCCCTCCAGGTTCTTATGGTAATATCTGCATCGCAATTTACATATCGTACTGTAAGAAAACGACTATCAGTAATTCCACTTACCAATAATTGTCCCTGATACACAGCTTCACCCTCAGACACTACAGGAAACCCGGTTTTTACTCTTATAGTTTCTACAATACCATCTACATCGGAAATTATATTGCACGGTGCATCGTTATCAATTACAAATGGTTTTTTTACAGCTTCAGCTATTTGAACATATGCTTTTGTTCCATGAAGATTTACCGCAATGTAAGAAACATCTTCGTATTTTCTGAGGAATTTAAGCTTTATATCTTTAACATCAACAGTAGATTTCCTAACTCCAGTTTTAAGTCCGTATTCTTCAAGACGTTTTTGTATTTCAGCAGAAGAAATATTTTCGTTTCCTGTAATACAAATATCTGTAACACTGCCAGATGCATAGATAATAATTGACATAAAAAGAATTAAACCTATTAAAACAATTCTGATATTTCTTATATTCTTTAAAGAGAAAAACAATCCTCTTTTTGAAATAACAGTAACACGACAATCAGAATTATATGCTATCTTTTTTAGCTTAAGAAATGCTTTTACACTTATTTTGAGAGTATAAACATTCTTATCAACTCTGCGAACATCCCATATGTACAGATTGTTCCTCGCTGCAAGATTTAGAAATCTTTCAGGAAAACCTCCTGTTACTTTTATTATAACATAACCTTTTAAAAATTTAAATAGTTCCTGCAATTTTTTTCCTCCGATTTTTACAGCATCAGTATTGCTGTTATTTTACCTTTTATCGAAATACACTCATCAGTTACATATTTAAGTTCAAGCCCTTCCCCTTCTATTTTCAGCACATATAAAAAAGTGTTTAGTCTAATTTTATCTTGGGAATACTCTATTATCCCTTTATAATTTTCCACATCAAGTTCATTTTCTCCAATTAAAGTAAGTTTTGGGTAATTCAACACAATTTCTTTAGGAAGACCGCTTTTTTCTGCGAGCTTTTCTTTAATTCCCATATCAGTGGCTCCTCTTTGTAATATTCTATTTAAAATATATAAGCATATTTGCAAATTTATTCAATAAAATAGATATATGAGATTTATCTTTATATCTTAAAACAGGAGGCAAAAATGTTTAAAGTACTTAAAATCAAAAATGCACTCATAGGTATTGTTGTTATAATGCTTGCAGGAATAATGACTATATTCCCCTCAGTTTGCGTAGAAGGAGCTAAAGAAGGTCTGACTCTATCTTTATTTACTGTATTCCCGTCGGTTTTTCCGTTTATGGTTCTTTCACGATACATAACACTTTCAGGTGCAATCAACATTAATTTTCCTTTTGCAGACAAGCTGTCAAAATTTTTGTTTGGACTGCCCAAAGAAGCTCTTATGCCTTTTATTTTAGGTACTATAAGTGGTTATCCTACCGGATGTGCAGTTATATGCGATATGGTTGATAAGAAAATTATCACCAAAGATGAAGGTGAACATCTTCTCCCATTTTGCAATAACTGCAGTCCACTTTTTATAATAGGTACAGTAGGAAATGTTATAATAGGTAATACGTATGTTGGTTACATCTTATTTCTTGTACATATTGTAAGTGCAATAATTACTGGAATAATTTTAAAATCAAAAGTTCCGTATAAAAAATGCAGAAACGATGCTTACATCGTTCCTGCAAATGATAACCCATTCAGCACTGCAGTTTCTTCATCCGTAAATGCAACTCTTACAATTTGCGGATATATCACATTATTTTCCGTAATTACCAAAATCGTCATTTTTGCCAATGAAAAATTGACCTTTGCATGTGGCTTCTTAGAAATGACTAACGGAATTAATCACATAGCAGAGTTAAATATTCCTTCAATTATCAAATTATCATTAATTTCCGCAATTCTCGGTTTTTCAGGCATCTGCGTATTACTTCAGACAGAAGATTTCACATCAAAGCGAAATATGTCTGTTAAAAAATATTTTTGGGGCAAGTTAATTTTTTCAATCATTTCTTTTACGCTTACATTAACTATATTTTCAAATGCGCAGACAGTTTCAGTTTTCAATCCATGTACTGAAAATAATATCACTATTTTCGGTACTTTTAGTATAATCCTCACATTACTTACAATACTACTTATCTCAGTAAAAAATAAACTTAGATAATTTATTTTATATGCTTGTTATTTCTGAACAAAAGTGTAATACACCAAAGACCTGCTATACCTACTATAGCAAAAATTATTCTGCTCATGAGTGCTAACTGACCACCAAATAAAGAACCTACAAGGTCAAGATTAAAAAAACCTATAGTTCCCCAGTTGATTGCTCCGATGATAACAAGAATTAAAGCTATTATATCCATACATTTCATTTCCTTTCATTATTTTTGTTACAGTAATAGAATTTACATAAACAAAAAAAATAATTCTGCAAAATAATTGAAATTTATGAAATAATATGCTATAATTAGCTTAGATAGGTTGATTAATTAATTTTTACCATAAATAATCAGGAGGAATGAATATGAATAAAATAATAACTATTGGCAGACAATTTGGCAGTGGAGGATGTGAAATAGGAAAACTCCTTGCTGAAAAACTTGGAATTGAATATTATGATAAAAACATAATTGAAATTGCTGCTGAAAAGAGTGGCATCAATAAAAAAATGTTTGAGGAAGCCGATGAAAAGCACAACAGTTTTTTATATTCACTTTCTATGGCACATTATGGTGGTCTTGCTTCCCCCGTTTATCTTAATGACGTAATTACTCACGATAAACTGTTTTTAATTCAATCAAATATCATTAAAGAATTGGCAGAGAAACCTTGTGTAATAGTTGGAAGATGTGCTGACGATATTTTAAGAGATTATTGCAAAACATTCAACGTTTTTGTTCATGCCGATATTGATTTTAGAATTGACAGAATTTCAAAACTTTATGAACTTTCAAAATCAAGTGCAGAAACTTTAATTAAGAAAACTGATAAAGGCAGAAAGAATTATTATGATTTTTATTCTCACTCCACATGGGGTTCATCTGCTTCCTATCATATGAGTATTTCATCGAGTGTTTTTGGTCTTGACGGATGCGTTGATGTTATAGCCGAATGTGCTGATAAATTTTTTAAATAATATTTACTTTTTTCGGTCGGAATGAATTTTCCGACCGATTTTTTATATACTTTAATATGAGCAAATTAAAAGTAATATTTCTGAATACATTTACAACTGTTATATTCACACTGATTTTTAGTGTTGTATTTTTACTGTTTGGTATCTTCACAGCAAATAAAGCCGGTGCTGAAAATATGGGTGTTTATTCACTCACTATGTCTTTGTATAATATTTTAACAACTATTGCTTCATCAGGTCTTACATTAGCTTCTTCGCGTATTACTGCAGAAGAAATCGCAAAAGGTAAACATAATAATGCAATAAAAAATCTTTATAACTGCATTTGTTTTGGAATTTTCTGTTCTTTTTTTGCTATCTTTTTTATATATGTTTTTTCTCAGCCAGCATCATTAATTATACTCCATAATAAAGTAAATCAAAACACTGTAAAAGCTCTTGGATTAAGTCTGCCTTTTATTTCTGTTTCTTCGGTAATCATAGGTTATTTTACAGCTGTTCGTAAAGCATATAAAATGTCAATTATACAGCTAATAGAAAACTTGATAGAAATCTTAATATGCATCTGTTTTTTAAATACATATCAGATTAAAGATGCTAATACATTATGTTTAATTCTTATTATAGCAAATGCAGTATCAAAAATAACAGCCTGTTTACTGCATTTAATTCTCTTCAAGATAGAAATATCAAATGTGAACACTATTAAAAAAGCGACAGTATCATTGAGACAAATGCTTAAAATAGTTCTGCCTGTATCAATAAGCTCACATATAAAATCATCACTTTCAGGACTTAAGCATACACTTGTACCAATATGTCTTGAAAAGTACTCGAATAACTGCACAGCAGCTCTCAGTGAATACGGACGTATTAATGCTATGGTTATGCCTGTTGTAACATTTCCCTGCTGTTTATTCATATCTGTTGCAAATCTTCTTGTCCCGGAGATTGCTGCACTTAATATAAAGAATAAGAAAATCAGAATTAATCAGATAATTTCTAAAATATATAAAATTACAATGATTATATCAATATTCACAGTAACATCTCTCATTTTATATGGTAAAAATATCAGCAAATTATTTTACAAAGACCCATCAATAGGTGTATACATATCACTTCTTGCATCAGTAATACCATTTATTTATATAGATTGTATTACTGACGCAATATTAAAAGGCATCGATTTGCAATTACAAGTAGTTTTAATAAATATAATTGACACAATTATAAGTATTGTTTTAATTTATTTTATATTGCCTGTATCAGGAATTTCAGGATATATTTTAGTTATATACATAAGCGAAATTTTCAATGCTGTAGCAAGTAATTATATTTTGATAAGAAAACTCAAATATAAAACAGACACAACAAATTCGTTAATTAAACCTGTTGTATCTGCTTTGATATCTGTTTTAACAGTAACTTTATTTTCACTTAAAGGATTATGTTCATTTATTTTTTTCTCGATAATCTATACAACTTTGCTATTTGCATTTAAAGTAGTTAAACACAATGAAATACAAATTATTTTAAAAATGTAAGATATGCTTTATATGCCATATAGATATCAAATTTAGAAGCAATTTCGAAAGGTGAATGCATAGAAAGAAGAGGTACGCCACAATCAATAACATTCATACCCAGTATTGCGAAGAACTGTGCTACTGTGCCTCCACCACCTTCATCGACTTTACCAAGCTCCCCTGTTTGCCACACTACATCATTATCAGTAAACATAGATGTTACTTTTTCAACAAATTCAGCTTGAGCTTCGCTGGTACCTGATTTACCACGAGCACCCGAATATTTCATAAGTGCAACGCCACCATTAAGGAACGTCGAATTATTAGCTTCAAATACTTCAGCAAAATTTGGATCATAAGCTGCAGTTACGTCAGCAGATAAGCATGAACTGTTCATCAAAGCTTTTCTTACTTTGATATCATCATAGTTCTTATCACTTAATTTTGCAAGTAAAGCAATTATATTGCTGAAGAAGGATGATTGCATACCCGTTGAATCGCTGCTTCCCGTTTCTTCTTTATCAACAAGATAACAAATGGCAGTTCTTTCAGGCTTTTTAACTTGTAACAATGAAGAAAACGCAGTATAAGCACAAACTCTGTCATCATGACCATAAGACCCAATCAAACTTCTGTCTATACCTATATCACGAGGTTTATAGGCAGGAACAATTTCGATATCAGCACTTATAAAATCCTTCTCTGTGATATTGTATTTCTCATTTAGCAGCATCATTACGTTAAGCTTCACTTTCTTTGAAACCTTTTCATCATCTACCGGAATAGAGCCTGTAATAACATTTAATTTTTCGCCTGAAACTATTTTTCTTGCATCACCTGACATCTGAGCATTTGCAAGATGCGGAAGGATATCAGAAATACAAAAAACAGGATCATTTTCATCTTCACCAATAGTAATTCTTACCTTTTCTCCACCCTTTTTTACTAAAACCCCATGCAAAGCAAGTGGAATGGTAAGCCACTGAAATTTTTTGATACCACCATAATAATGAGTCTTAAAATATGCTACAGAATTATCTTCATATAAAGGATTAGGCTTTAAATCAAGACGAGGAGAATCTATATGTGCAGCAATACAGTTAACACCATTTTCAATATAATCTTTACCAGCAACTCCTAACAAAATTGCTTTTTCTGTGTTCTTAATATAAAACTTATCGCCTGGTTTTATGCTTTTATATTCACCAAGTTCAATAAAACCATTCTTCTTTGCCTCTTCCTCAAAATAAAAAGCACACTCACGTTCGGTTTTGCATTCAGAGAGAAAATTTTTGTATCCTTCGCCAAAATCCATCATCTTTTTGTCATCTTTATGACCATGCTTTTCAAAACCATTTCTTCTGTCGAGAAAAAGTTCTTTTTCAAGTTTTTCAAATTTTGATTCTGCCATTTTTACACTGCCTTTCTATAGTTATCTGACCTTATACTTTGAGTTTCTGGATTCGATTTCTATAGTACGAAAACGTGTTTTAATTTTCGCTTTAAAATCTAAATCCTCATGAACAAAAGGCTTTAATGTTCCATCTTTAACATTGTACATATCAAGACCAAGTAAGCCTTCAACAAGAAATATTCCCTGAGCTTTTGCACTCATTCCCTTTTTTATTTGTTCATACACAATATCTGTTCTCTTTGCTTTTAACATTGATTTAACAAAATAATCTTCATTTACAACAGAAATATCATTGTTTTCAAAAGCATTTTTAACAATAATATCTATCCTGCGTTCATTTTTTTCGTGAAATGCAAGTATTGCAATTGAATTTGAATCCTGACTGAAACTGTCTACAGGCTCATTTTCATACAATCCATCAGAGTACAGTCCTTTTTCTTCGTTCCATAATTTTTCCTTAAGAGTCTTTAATAAATTTTTATACTTTGCCTTATAGTAATTATACTCAGTTATTGCATCAATTCTCTTGGTAATTTTTACAACATTTTCTATAGTTTGCAAATATATACCATTAATTACTGTTGAAGCATAATTTGGGACATCTATTCCGTTAATTAACCCATTTGAATCCTCAAAATTTGTAATCCATCGTAAAGTTGATACAATTCTGTTAAGATATCTCTCAAAAAGATACGTTTCATCTGTTAAATCTACTAAATCACCAAAAGATGATATCCAAACAAGAGAATCTAAAATCATTTTAGAAGCTTTGTTTTGGGAAAAAACTGATTTTCTGTACCCACGTTCGTCAATTAATTCCGCATACTTTATTATATTCCTTTTAAGATGAACATCATCACCTGATATAATTGAATACGCAAGATTTCCCCATCTGTTTTCACTTAAATTCCAATAAGGCTGACATCCTTTATAATCAACAGTTTCTGTCATGTATAGATTTTTTATACTGCTTTTTACAGTTTCAAATAAATTGCTAAGGCTTTCATTCTCACTGGAAAAATCCATAAAATATTCAAAATTATATCTATCTGCAATCATACTGACATCATTTAGTTTGATGGTCTTTACATGATTTCTTGAAATAATCATTACATATTGGAAGATACAGTCATCAAAACGTGTTTCTAAAATATTTTCTCCGTTCTTCAAAGTAAAGCTTGCAATTCCTGAAATTTTAAAAATTCCATTATCGAAACTTTCACCATAAACAACATCAACAACATCCCCCGAAAAACCGGTGCAATTTATAACAACTCTTCCTCTTCTCATTTTGCCAAACTTAACAACTACATAACTCATTTTCCCTATATCGCACGGCGGAATTTCACATGAAGAACCTACAACATACATATCGTTGAAACGACATGTTTCTACTTCCTCTGATATGCGTTCAAATATTCCGTCTTTACGGGATTCAAAGAGAGTGGAACCTGATATTATAGCTTTTGCATTATGTAACTTTTCTACAAGTGAATCAGTCATTCTTTTGGTATGACTGCTTGATGGGAACTCATATATATCTTCTGCAGTACTATGCCAATTACTGTCATCATAATCTGCATATATCCAGTTCTCATCATAACGTCTGTTATCAAAAATTTCAATACAACCGCCATTATCACTGATTTTAGGTGCAAATCTGTCATAAGCATCACAAATTTTTGCTTTTGTAGTATTATCAGACACTACTTCAAAAATTTCACCTTTTTCAGAAACTAATCTGCATTCATACAGAAGTCCTGGTCTGTCATTTTGACAATATACAGTATCATATCCGTAATGAAGAGCTAAAATTGCTATAATATTTTCTCCCGGTACAATATATTTCGTTATATCCAATTCGTCGTATATTCTTGCTGATACTAAACCTGAGTAGAGAGTTCTTTTGACAAATTTGCCATTTATGTAAAGACATAATTTAGAATCTGCCATTACTTTAAGTTTACCATTTACAGGAACAAAATCAACCTTAAATTTTTTTCTGAACATACAAAAAGAATTGCAATTAATCCAAGGTAAAAACTTGTTATTGGTATCAGACCAAATAAGCTTCGCCCTACCAGGACTAAGTAAACTTATCTCTCGTTTTTTAAATCTGTAATCTTTATTTGATATCATTTTACTTCGCTGCCTTTCTGTCGCTTTGCGACACTCTCTGTTGTCTTATATTTATAGTACCATTACATTATTCTTTTCAGCCTCTTCCAAAAACTCTTTTGGAAGTTTTCCATCACTGATAAAAATATCTACATCTGAAAGACGACCAAAAGTATATGGCATATTAATACCATTTTTATAACTATCCATAAGAACTACAACTTTGGCAGCTCTTTTCATTATTGCTTTCTTTAACTGTGCATCATTAATATTACCACAGGAAAAACCATTATTTATATCAAAACCCGAAACAGCAATAAATGCAATATCAATATTTACATTTTCCATAAATTCCACTGCCCCTGCACCTGAAACAGCTAAGTTATCCCTGTTAATTTCTCCACCTGTCAAATTTACTGTAGAAGCTGTTGAATATAAAACCTCCATAGCAACATTTGGTGCTGATGTGAATACATAATATCTTTCATCAGGAAGCATCTTCGCCAGACACATAGATGTTGAGCCTGCATCAAGAAAAATTGAACGTTCAGGACTTATTAATTTCACAGCTTTTGCTGCGATAATATTCTTTTCATCAATATGAGTTAAAGTCTTTTTAAGATATCTTTCTTCCTGTGCACCAATAGACAAAAACTCAATAGATTTTGCACCACCACGGGTTCTTATAATTTTATTTTGTGTCTCAAGATAATTTAAATCTCGTCTGAGAGTCATTGATGAAACCTGCGGAAAAAGCTTTTCAAGCTCAACCATCGTAATCTCACCTTTAGACTGTATATAGGAGTTAATTTGTTCTCTTCTCTCTTTGTTCATCATTTTCTTCCTTTACCACTTAGATTGTTCGTTTCAAACAATTTCATTGTTCATACACAACAATTTTAACATAAAAATAAATACTCGTCAACATAAATTGACGAATATTTTTAATATTTTAATCTGTAACTGTAAAGTATCTTAAAATATTTCACTTTTTTCAGGTAGTTTTTCGTTTCAGGATAAGGAATTTTGTTATCTTCATCAATTTGTTCAGAAACCAAACCTTCATTTTGCCATTCTTTTATACGATTAATTCCTGCATTATACGCAATTATTGCTAAATCTTCAGAACCTGTTTCGTTAATAAGATATGATAAATACCAAACCCCAATATTTATGTTTACAGCAGGATTATATATATCATCAGCTAAAATTTGATTTAGTTTCATTCTTGAAAGGCACCATGATGCGGTATCATCTTTAATTTGCATAAGACCTTTAGCATCTTTGGAAGACACTGCATCTTTATTAAAATTGCTTTCTGCTTTTATAACTGCATATACAAGTTCTTCATCGACGTTGTACCTTATACTTGCTGACTTTATTTCATCTTGATATTTCATAGGAAGAAATAAATTTACAATATGCATAAACACAATACCAAATGACACTATTACAAACAAAAGTGATATTAATCTTTTTACCAATTTTTCACCTCCGTTAGCTGTTTGTGTATATCCCTGCCATCATTAGTAATAATAATTTGACATTTTGAAATATATTCTTCGTAGTTTTTCTGAGATTTAATTCTCTCTTCAGCTTGTTTATATGTCAAAGAGTCTCTTTTCATTATTCGCTCAATACGTTTTTGTGTATCACATAAAACAAGAATAATTTTATCACATATTAAATCCAGTCCCGTTTCAAACAACAATGGAGCGTCTATAATAGCATTATTATGACATTTCGCAAGAAATTCTATTTTTTCAAGTATATACTTATGTGTTATTTTATTTAATTTATCAAGTTGGTCTTTTTGCGAAAAAACAAGTTCACCAAGCTTTCTTCTGTCAAGCTCCCCATCATTTGTTATATATGAAACTCCAAATGTAGCAGCTATCTCATCCAAAGCTTTACTTCCCTTTACAGTAACATCCCTTGCTATCTTATCTGCATCTATTACAAAATAACCGTATTTACAAGATAAATATTCTGTTACTGTAGATTTGCCCGCACCTGAAGGCCCAGTTATTCCAATAATCATATATTAAATTCCTATTTTGTTTCAAACCAACTGTTTCCGCTTGACATATCCACAGCAAGAGGAACACTTAATTTGACTGCATTTTCCATTTCTTCTTTAAGTATTTTCTTTACTTGTTCTTCTTCTATTTTCAAAGCATCAATAATAAGTTCATCGTGAACCTGAAGAATAAGCTTTGATTTTAAATTTTCTCTTTCAAGTCGATTATGCACTTTAACCATTGCAATTTTGATAATATCTGCTGCATATCCTTGTATAGGAGCATTCATTGCAACACGTTCCCCGAAAGAACGTAAGTTAAAATTAGACGCTTTAATCTCAGGAATATATCTTCTTCTGTTAAGAGGTGTTTTAACAAAACCATTCTCTCTTGCATAAGAAACTGCACTATCGAGATAAGTTTTTACATTTGGATATGTTGCAAAATAATCTTCTATATACTTTGCAGCTTCTTTTCGTGTTACTTTTATGTCCTGAGCAAGACTGAACTCACTTATACCATAAACTATACCGAAATTTACAGCCTTTGCCCTTGAACGTAAAACAGAGGTAACCATATCAAATGGTATATTAAATGCTTTTGAAGCTGTCATTTTATGAATATCAACACCACTCACAAAAGCCTCCTGCATATTTTCATCGCCTGAAATTGAAGCAAGAACACGCAACTCTATCTGAGAATAATCTGCATCTACAAGTATATGTTCTTCATCACTTGATATAAACATTTTTCTTATTTCTCTGCCTATCTCAGTTCTGACAGGTATGTTTTGAAGATTGGGTTCTGTGCTGCTTATTCTTCCAGTTGCAGTTATTGTCTGATTAAAGCTTGAATTAATTTTTCCTGTTTGTGGATTAATCACATCATAAAGACTATCAGCATACGTTGATTTTAACTTTGATAAAGTTCTGTACTCCATAATAAAATTAATTATATCATGTTTATCTGCAAGTTTTTCAAGAACCTCAGCATTTGTAGAATATCCTGTTTTAGTTTTTTTAACTACGGGAAGAGACAGCTTTTCAAATAAAATAACACCAAGCTGTTTCGGAGAATTAATATTAAACTTTTCTCCTGCTATTTCGTAAATTGACTCTTCAAGAACAGATATTCTCTGTGCAAGGAATTCAGAAAATTCATGAAGTTTATCTCTGTCTACCTTAAATCCTTCTATTTCCATTGAGGCTAAAACTTTTATTAAAGGGAACTCTACTTCATATAATAATTTATCCTGAGCATTTTCTTTAATTTTAGAATCAAGAACATCTTTTAACTCTTGCAATATGCCAACTGAATTCTGTTTGTCTGTAACGCTTTTTCCAAGATACTCTTCACTTAAATCAGACAAAATATATTCATTTTTAGTAGGTTCAAGAATATAGGAAGCAATCTCAGTATCAAAATAATGACCTTTATAATCTATATCAAAATTATTATTTAAAAATACTATATCCTTTTTAATTCCATGTGAGATTTTCATTATGGTTTCATTTTCAAATATATCTTTTAAAACCTGAGTGTATTCCATTGTTTCAAAAGCATTTTCAAAAATTTTATAATAAATTTTCCCATTCTTATAGAAAACAATTTCTTTCAATTCATCATCAAAGTCCATCATATAGATGAATTCATCAGAATAAAAGTCGTTCTTTGTTGCTTCAAGAGTTTCAAAAACAAGCTGTTCACTTTGTTTTTCTACACCTGTTCTTTCAATTATTGACTTAAGTTCAAGCTCGTCTAAAATTTCATAAAGCTTTTTTTGATTGTATTCATTTACTGTCATTTGACTGATATCAGTTTCTAAAGGAACTGTAGTTACTATTTCAGAAAGTGTATAGCTAAGATATGCTAAATCTTTGCCTTCTTCGATTTTAGTTTTTTTAGCTCCTTTTAAACTTTCAATATTTGCGTAAAGATTGTCAAGATTTTTAAACTCCTTTATAAGTTCAAAAGCTCCCTTTTCACCTATTCCCGGAACACCTGGAATATTATCGGAATTGTCTCCCATAAGAGCTTTTACAGATATAAACTCTTCAGGAGTAACACCATATTTTTCAAAAACAGCTTTTGAATCAAAATCAGTTGTTTCTGTTCTTCCCATTTTTGTAACGATAAGTTTGACAACTGTGTTTTCCGACGCTAACTGTAAATCATCTTTATCCCCGGTTACAATTCGGCAAAGCATATTTTCTTCTTCGCATTTTTTAGAAACGGTACCTATAATATCATCAGCTTCAAAGCCTTCCTTTTCGAGAATTGTAACATTCATTGCTTTTAATATTTCTTTTAAAAAAGGCATTTGTTGTGCAAGTTCTTCAGGCATGCCTTTTCTTTGAGCTTTGTATCCATCATACATTTTGTGTCTGAAGGTTTTAGCTCTTAAATCAAAAGCAACAGCTATATAATCAGGTTTTTCTTCCTCAATAAACTTAAAATAAATATTCAAAAAACCATATATACCATTTGTAAACAGGCCTTTAGAATTAGATAACATCTTTATGCCGTAAAAGGCTCTGTTTATTATACTGTTACCATCAAAAATCAATAATTTTTTCATAATTCACCTATATATTCAATAAGTTTTGGTATACATTTTTCGAAATTTACTCCATAATGTACATCCCCATCTAACTCTTTAGTAGCTTTGATAGCATCTATTACAAAATCAACAGCAATTTTTGCAGATTGTGTAATAGTTTTTCCTGAAATAAAACTTCCTATGAACGAACTTGCAAAAACATCTCCTGTGCCATGATACACTTCATTAATTCTTTCATTGAATATGTATTCTGTTTTCACACCGTCATAAACAGCTGCCCCCATTTTATTCTCATCAAAGCTCACACCTGTTAAAATAATGCTTCCAGCACAAATGTTTTTTAGCTTATTGATTAATAAATCTACATATTCTTTTGTAAGAGGAGCTTCTTTGTACTTTGTATCAGTTAAAAAACAAGCTTCAGTTATATTAGGTGTTATAACATGAGCTTTTTCACAAAGCAAAATCATCTGTGTTACAAAATTTTGATTAAAACCTGCATATAGCTTACCTGAATCACCCATAACAGGATCGACAATTATTTTAGTATCCGAAGAAGAAAAATTATCAATTATATCCTTAACATCTTTAATCTGACTTACAGACCCAAGGTAACCGGAATAGATTGCATCAAAATGTAAATTCAAATTACTCCAATGTTTTGTAACAGGCAAAATGTGTTCGCTTAAATCTTTAAAATGATAATCAGAAAAACCACCTGTATGAGTGGATAGGATTGCAGTTGGAACAGGACAAGTTTCAATTCCGCATGCTGAAAGAACGGGAAGTGCCACCGTAAGGGAACATTTTCCGAAACAAGATATATCATTTATTGCCATTATTCGTTTTTGTTTCATTTTATTACCTCATTTACAATAATTAATTGTAACATACTTATAAATAAAAAGCAAGATTTTTGAAAACATACTTATTGAGAAAGGTTGTGCAAAAATGAAAAAAATTGCTTTTTTCGATACAAAGCCATATGATAAAATATGGTTTGATAAATATAAGAGACAATATGATTTGGATATTAAGTATTTTGACGTAAAGCTAAGCTCAGATACTGCTGTCATTGCCCGTGATTTTGACGGTGTATGTGCATTTGTAAATGACAGAATAGACAAACTTACCATAGATATTTTATCCGCTTTAGGGATAAATATAATAGCAATGCGATGCGCCGGATATAACAACGTTGATTTAAAATCAGCCAAAGATAAAATTACAGTTGTCAGAGTTCCTGTTTACTCACCTTATGCAGTTGCAGAGCATGCTGTCGCTCTGCTTCTGACTCTCAACAGAAAAACACATCGAGCTTATATCAGAACAAAAGAACATAATTTTAATATAAGCGGACTTGAAGGTTTTGACATATACCAAAAGACAGTAGGTGTTGTCGGCACAGGAAAAATAGGTCAAACCTTCATAGATGTAATTTCAGGATTTAAACCAAAAATAATTGCTTATGACCCTTATCCATCAAAAGATAAAAACATTAACTACGTTTCTCTTGAAGAAATATTTGAGAAATCTGATATAATTTCTTTGCATTGCCCACTTACAAAAGAGACTAAAGATATTATAAACAAAAAAAGTATAGATATAATGAAGGATGGAGTCTATATAATAAACACATCCCGTGGTCAATTAATTAACAGTGAAGACTTACTAAACGGCATTCTAACCAGAAAAATCGGAGGAGCTGCTTTAGATGTTTATGATGAGGAAGAACATTTCTTTTTTGAAGATTTTTCCCAGGAAATTATTTATGACGAAACTCTACCCCGCTTAATATCTATGCCTAACGTTATAATAACATCTCATCAAGCATTTTTAACGAATGAAGCTCTGGAAAGTATTGCTAAAGTAACTTTGCAAAATTTAAAAGATTTTTTTGACAACAAAAAACTTAGCAATGAAATTTCTTATAATTAAAAAAATCCTCCGAAGCACGGAGGATTTTTTTATAATCAGTTGATAATAGTCTTTTCAGTTTCTTTGTCAAAGATATGTATCTTAGTAGTATCAAATGCAACCTTGATTGTATCTTTTGGATTAGCTTTAGTTCTTGGATTAACTCTTGCTGTGAATGTACTTCCTGCAATTGTAAGATAGAGGAATGTTTCAGCACCGAGAGGTTCAACAACTTCAACATAAGCATCCATTGCATGTTCTGAATTTGAAAGGAATACTTCTTCATCGTGAATATCTTCAGGTCTGATACCAACAACAACATCCTCGCCTTCAAAACCTGTTTCGTTAAGTTTCTTAACCTTGCCTTCAGGAAGTTTAATCTTTTCATTTCCGAATGCAACGTAAACATCGCTGTCTTCTCTTACAAGTTTAGCATCAATGAAATTCATCTGTGGACTTCCGATAAATCCAGCAACAAACATATTGCAAGGTGCTGAATAAAGGTTTGCAGGAGAATCTACCTGCTGGATAACACCGTCTTTCATAACAACAATTCTTGTACCCATGGTCATAGCTTCTGTCTGGTCATGTGTAACATAGATAAATGTTGTATCAAGTTTGTGGTAAAGCTTACCGATTTCTGTTCTCATCTGAACACGGAGCTTAGCATCAAGGTTTGAAAGAGGTTCGTCCATAAGGAATACCTTAGGTTCACGAACGATAGCACGACCGAGAGCAACACGCTGTCTCTGTCCGCCTGAAAGAGCAGCAGGTTTTCTGTCAAGAAGATGTTCGATATCAAGAATCTTAGCAGCTTCCTTAACTTTCTGGTCAATTACATCTTTAGGCATCTTTCTGAGTTTAAGACCAAATGCCATATTTGCATAAACAGTCATATGTGGATAAAGTGCATAGTTCTGGAAAACCATGGCAATATCTCTATCTTTAGGTTCTACATCATTAACCAACTGGTCGCCGATATAAAGTTCACCCTTACTGATTTCTTCAAGACCTGCAATCATTCTTAATGTTGTTGATTTACCGCAACCTGAAGGACCAACGAGAACGATAAATTCCTTATCTGCAATGTCAAGGCAGAAATCACTAACTGCAGTAACATTACCATCATAAATTTTGTAGATATTTTTCAGTACAACGTTTGCCATACTTTTAAAACACTCCTTTTCTTTTCACTTATGTTAGTAGTATATCATAAAGTCATAAATTTGACAATTGATTATTCTGTTAAATTTATTATGCATTTTGCACAAAGTGTATATCAACTTCCGTATATTCACCTGTTTTAAGACCTTCAGGAAGTGTCATATTACCCATTGAAAGTCTTTTTAGATAAACAACTTTATTTTCAACAGCTTCAAGCATTCTTTTAACCTGATGAAATTTTCCTTCGTAAATTGTAAGAAGTATCCCCTCTTCAAAATATTCAGCTTTTGCAGGAGCTGTAGTTATACCTTCACCTATATAAACTCCGTCTCTTAACTTATTTAACTCATCTTCTGTTGGTTTTCTCTGAGTTTCAACATAATAAGTTTTAGGGCAATGTTTGTTAGGTGAAAGAAGATTATGGGCTAAAGGACCATCATTTGTAATGAGAAGAAATCCTTCAGTATCAATATCAAGACGACCTACCGGAAATAAATCATATGTTTTATAGCATTGAGGCAACAAATCAATAACAGTTTCTTTTTTCTTATCTTCTGTAGCACTTATAACACCTGCAGGTTTATTAAGAATAATATAAACAAATTCTTTATACTCAACTTTTTTTCCATCAACGCACACATCTTCAGGATAAAATTTTTCTGATGACGAAACAACTCTTTTACCTGAAACTGTAACTCTTCCTGATTTTATAATTTTTTTACTATCTGTTCGGCTGCCAAATCCGCTTTTAGATAAAATTTTGTCAATTCTTACTTTTTCCATAATTAAATATCTCTTCTTCGCTTATAAACACTAAGTACCAAACCAATTGCAAGAAATGAGGTTATTACTGATGATCCTCCATAACTGAAAAAAGGAAGAGGAATACCTGTACATGGCATAATACCTATACACATTCCTATATTCTCAAAAGCCTGAAAGATAAACATTGCGGCAACTCCTGCACATATATATCCCCCACCGTTTCGCTTAACTATACCACAACAACGTATGCAACGGAAGATAATAGTAAGAAGCAATGCTATAATCAAAATACTTCCGATAAATCCAAGCTCTTCTCCTGCAACAGCAAATATAAAATCTGTATGTTTACCAGGAAGAAAACCAAGTTGAATCTGTGTTCCTTTAAACAGCCCTTTACCTGCAAACTGTCCAGCTCCCACTGCCAACTTTGACTGAATAACATTGTACCCTGAACCCATAGGACTCATCTCAGGGTTAAGAAACACGAGAATTCTGTTTTTTTGATATTCATCAAGAACAAAGTGCCACAAAAAAGGTGTACTTGCCGCAAATATTGCAGCTGCACTAGCAAAATATCTTACTCTAAGTCCTGCACAAAAAAGCATAATCACTGTAATAAAAATAAATACCATTGCCGTACCATAATCAGGCTGCATAAGTATAAGAGCAAGAGGAATCAAAGCATGAAATCCAAGCATCAACAATGATTTAAATTTATTAATCTTATTTCCTATTCTTTCTAAATGATACGCAAAGGTTATAATAAAACCTATTTTTGCAAATTCAGACGGCTGAATGTTAACAGGTCCTAAAGAAATCCATCCCATTGTTCCCGTCTCATTTCTTCCTGTTCCGATAAGAAGAACAAGAACAAGAAGAAATACATACCCGCCAAAAATAACAGTGCTTAACTCAAGAAATAAGGAATAATCTGTTTTAGATAAAAAGACCATAGCAACAATTCCTATCAATATTGCTGCACACTGAACTATAATCAGGCTTTTACTTCCTATACTTTTAGTAGCACTTGATACAAGTAAAAGACCATAAAGAGCAGAAAAAATGGTTGCAGTTATTAATACTTTATCATTACTGTTACGCCTAAAGCCGTACATTTTATACCTCCATACAGGTTATGATTATATTATTATAGAGTAATTTTCAAAAAAAGTAAAGAGCAAATTAATTTTTTACTTATATTATATAGACAAAACTTAAATTTTATAGTATAATTATTGGGTATATTTGTATAGAAAGGCTTGAATTTTATGGATTATAAAAAATTAGCATCCCTTTTATTCCCACATATTGAAAAATCTATTGAAGATTATGAAAAAATATATCCTCAAAGAGATTTGCCTGATGGAGCGAATGTTACACGTTTCGCACCAAGTCCTACAGGATTTCTTCATATAGGCGGTTTGTTTGCCGCACTCATTTCAGAAAGAATAGCTCATCAAAGTAACGGTCGTTTTATTTTACGTATTGAAGATACCGACAAAAAACGCGAAGTTGAAGGTGGCATTGATAAAATCCTTGAAGGTCTGCTTGCATTTGGTATAAAAATTGACGAAGGCTTTACAGATTTTAACACAGAGACAGGCCAATACGGTCCTTATCAACAAAGCAAACGTGCTGAGATTTATCAAACATATGCAAAACATCTTGTAGAAGAAGGTAAAGCCTACCCTTGCTTTTGTACAGAAGAAGAAATTAGCTCCATAAGAGAGCTTCAGGAAAAAGAAAAACTTCTTCCTGGTTATTACGGTAAATTTGCTAAATGCCGTGATTTGTCTTTTGAAGAAATTGAAGATAAAATCAAAAAGGGTATTCCTTATGTTGTTCGTCTTAAATCAATCGGACAGGAAGACAAAAGAATTTCTTTTAAAGATGGTATAAGAGGCAATATAGAAATGCCAGAAAACATTGTTGATGTTGTTATATTAAAATCAGACGGAATTCCCACATATCATTTTGCTCATGTAGTTGATGACCATCTTATGAGAACAACGACCGTCATTAGAGGAGATGAATGGATTTCATCTGCACCTATACATCTTCAGATGTTCTATATGCTTGGTATGAAAGCTCCAAAATATGCACATATTGCCCCTATTATGAAAGAAGACGGCAACGGAAAGAGAAAAATCTCAAAAAGAAAAGACCCCGAAGCTGCAGTAACTTATTATTCAGAAGAGGGTTACCCTGTTGATGGCGTAATTGAATACCTTTTAAATCTTGCAAATTACACATTTGAAGATTTCAGAAGAAATAATCCCAAAGCTCATTGGACTGAATTTTCTCTTGCTATGAACAAAATGAGCAACTCAGGTGGTCTTTTTGACCTTGCAAAATTAAATGATATTTGTAAAAACAAGCTAGCATCTATGACCGCAAAAGAAGTTTACTTACTCGCCACAAATTGGGCAAAAATTTATGACGAAGAACTGTATAATCTTCTTACAAAAGATGAAAGTTATTCGATAGCTATATTTGATTTTGACAGAAATCCTGATAAACCAAGAAAGGATATTGCAAAATTTAATGAAGTCAGAAATGCTATCTCATTTATGTTTGACGAAATTGCAAAATTCGAATATGAATACCCTGAAAACATCGAAAAAGCAGATATGAAAAACATTTGTCAGGAATATCTTAATATTTTCGATGAAAATGATGAAAAAGACGTATGGTTTGACAAAATGAAGGATGTAGCTGAAAAATGCAATTTCTGCAGAGAAGTTAAAGAATACAAAAAAAATCCTGACGCTTTTAAAGGCCATGTAGGTGATGTAAGCTCTGTTATCCGTGTTGCAGTAACGGGACGTATGAAATCACCTGACCTTCATGCTATTCTGAAAACATTAGGAAAAAACAGAGTAAAAGAAAGAATAAACAAATTTATTGCAAGCTTATAAGAAAGGCTGTGTTATTATGGAAAATATATCTAATTTTATTCATGAAGAAATAGACAAAGATCTTGAAAACAAGGTTTATACTAAGATACAAACACGTTTCCCCCCCGAACCTAACGGGTATCTTCACATTGGACATGTTAAAGCTATAAACATTGATTTTTCAACTGCTGAAAAATACAAAGGAACATGTAATTTAAGACTTGATGACACCAATCCTACAAAGGAAGATACTGAGTATGTAGATGCTATTATGGAGGATATTAAATGGCTCGGTTTCAACTGGGATAATGTTTTTTATGCATCTGACTACTTCCCTGTAATTCACGAATGTGCAATTAAGTTAATTAAAAAAGGGCTTGCTTATGTTGATGACCTTACTGCAGATGAAATACGTGAATACAGAGGAACTCTTACAGAACCGGGTAAAGAAAGCCCGTATAGAAACAGAAGCATAGAAGAAAACCTTGACCTTTTCACAAGAATGACAAACGGTGAATTTGAAACAGGATCAAAGGTTCTCCGTGCTAAAATAGATATGGCATCAGGTAATCTTAATATGCGCGACCCTGTTATTTACAGAGTTTTACACGCTACACATCACAGAACAGGTGATAAATGGTGTGTTTACCCTATGTACGACTTTGCTCATCCTATTTCAGATACAGCTGAAGGTGTTACACACTCTCTTTGTTCTCTGGAATTTGAAGACCACAGACCTCTTTATGATTGGGTTTTGAAGGAATGTGAATTTGAAGTTTCTTCAAGACAAATTGAGTTTGCAAGACTTAATCTTACAAATACACTTACAAGTAAGAGAAAATGTCTTAAACTTGTTAAAGACGGTATCGTTGACGGATGGGACGATCCACGAATGTCAACAATATGCGGAATGAGAAGAAAAGGTTATCCTGCAGAAGCACTTTTGGATTTTGCGAACAGAATTGGTGTTGCTAAAGCTTTCAGTGTAGTTGATTATGCACTTTTAGAACATTGTGTAAGAGAGAATTTAAATCTTAATGCACCAAGAGCTATGGCTGTATTCAATCCTTTAAAAGTTACAATCGAAAACTACCCAGAAGGTGAAAATGAATTAATAAAGGTCGACATTAACCCTAATGATGAAAACGCAGGACAGAAAGAAGTTTCTTTCTCTAAACACTTGTATATTGAAGATACTGATTTTATGGAAGTTCCTGTAAAAGGCTATAAACGTCTCACATACGATAATGAAGTTCGCTTAAAAGGAGCGTATTTCATAAAAGTTAAAGAGGCTATCAAAGATGAAAATGGAAAAGTTACTGAATTAATATGCACATATGACCCTGCATCAAAAGGAGGTAATTCTCCTGACGGAAGAAAAGTTAAAGGAACTATTCAGTGGGTCGATGCATCCAACTGTCTTTCTGCACAGGTAAATATGTATGATAAACTTTTCCTTACAGCTAATCCCGGTGAACTTGAAGATTATCTTGATAATTTAAATCCTGATTCACTTGTTGTTTTAAAGGACTGCAAAATTGATGCAGACTTAAAGAACACTAAGCCTGGCGACAGCTTCCAGTTTATGAGAAACGGTTACTTTACTGTAGACAAAAACTCAACTGATGATAATAAAATATTTAATCTCACTGCAACATTAAAAGATTCCTATAAAATAGGATAAATCACTAATTAAATTCACGGAGGAGATCCCATGAGTAAAAAATATTATTTGACTACTGCGATTGCATACACATCAAGAAAACCTCATATAGGAAACACATACGAGGTTGTTTTCTCAGATGCAATTGCTCGTTATAAAAGACAAAAAGGCTATGATGTTTACTTTTTAACAGGAACTGATGAACATGGTATCAAAATTCAGGAAATTGCTGAAGCTGAAAAAATCAGTCCTCAGCAATACGTTGATAAGGTTGCAGGCGAAATCAAAACCATTTGGGATATGATGAACACAACCTATGATAAATTCATTAGAACTACAGACGAACATCACGTAAAAACCGTTCAGAAAATTTTTAAGAAATTTTATGAACAAGGTGATATTTACAAGGGTGAATATGAAGGTATGTACTGTGTTCCCTGCGAAACTTTCTATACCGAAAGTCAGTTAATTGATGGAAAATGCCCTGATTGCGGAAGAGAAGTAAAACCTGCAAAAGAAGAAGCTTATTTCTTTAAAATGAGTAAATATCAAGACAGACTTATGAAATACATTGAAGAAAATCCTGATTTCATTCAGCCTGAATCAAGAAAGAAAGAAATGGTTAATAATTTCTTGAAACCGGGACTTCAGGACCTTTGCGTTTCAAGAACTTCATTTACCTGGGGTGTTCCTGTTGATTTTGATGAAAAACATGTAGTGTATGTATGGATTGATGCACTTTCCAACTACATCACCGCCCTTGGCTACGACACAGAAAACAATTCTGAATTATTCAACAAAAATTGGCCTGCTGATGTTCACATTATCGGTAAGGATATTTTGAGATTCCATACCATATATTGGCCTATTATGCTCATGGCATTAGATCTCCCCTTACCCAAGCAGGTATTTGGACATCCATGGCTATTATTTGGCAATGATAAAATGAGCAAATCTAAAGGTAATGTAATTTATGCTGATGATTTAGTTCGTCATTTTGGTGTTGATGCGGTAAGATTTTATCTTTTAAATGAAATGCCTTATGGCAATGATGGTTCCATCACTTACGAAACTTTGATTGCACGTTACAATTCTGAACTTGCAAATGTTCTTGGCAATTTAGTTAACAGAACAGTAGCAATGACTAATAAGTACTTTGATGGTATCATTCAACCTCAGACAGCTTTAGAAGGAACCGATTCAGAATTAATAGAATGTGCTATGAATTCAGTGAAGGCTGTTTCAGAAAAAATGGACGAATTCAGAACTGCAGAAGCTCTTAATGAAATCTGGACTCTTCTTAAGAGAAGTAACAAATATATAGATGAAACAACTCCATGGATTCTTGCAAAATCAGAAGAAACTAAATCCAGACTCGGAAGTGTTCTTTATAACCTTTTAGAAACTATTAGAATTGCATCTGTTCTTCTTACTCCATTTATGCCTGAAACTGCAGAAAAAATTGCAAAACAGATAAATACCAACGTACTTTCATACGAAAGTATTACTTCCTTTGGTGGATTAAAAGCAGGCAACAAAGTCGACGAGGCAACTCCTTTATTTGCAAGAATTGACGAAGCTTCCAAGCTTGCAGAAATTGAGCAGGAAATGAATGCCTATAATGATTTTGAACCTATTAAGGAAGAAATTTCAATTGATGATTTTGATAAGCTTGATTTAAGAGTAGCAAAAGTTATTAATTGTGAAGAAGTTAAAAAAAGTGAAAAATTATTAAAATTTGATCTCGACTTAGGTGGAGAACAAAGAGTCATACTGTCAGGTATTAAGAAATATTACAAACCTGAAGATATGATTGGAAAAAATGTTATAATTATTGCTAATCTAAAGCCAAGAAAAATGATGGGTATTGAATCTAAAGGTATGATTCTATCAGCTGTTGATTCTGATGACAATCTTACAGCTCTTACTACATTTGCAGATATCAAGCCCGGTTCTATAGTGGGGTAATTTATGCTTTTTGATACTCATGCACATTATGATGACAGAAAATTTGATAACGACAGAGATATCGTTTTGGAAAGCTTAAAAGAGCATAAAATTGAATATGCAGTAAATATAGGAACGAATATTCCGTCTTCGGAATATTCGGTTTCTATTGCTGAAAAATATGATTTTTTATATGCATCTGTAGGCGTACATCCTGACTCGGCAGACAAAGTAAATGATGAAACCATAAATCGATTAAGGGCATTATGTAAGCACAAGAAAGTAGTTGCAATCGGAGAAACAGGTCTTGATTATTATTGGGACTCAAACCCTGAAAAAGACATACAGAAAGAAGCTTTCATAAAACAAATTGAGCTTGCTAAAGAAGTTGAGCTTCCTGTAATCGTTCATAATCGTGAATCAACTGAAGATATGGTTAACATACTAAAGAAAACAAAACCATCAAAAGCTATAATCCACTGTGTATCAGTAAGTGCTGAAACAGCAAAAATTCTCGTTAATATGGACTATTATATTTCTTTTTCAGGAACAGTTACTTTTAAGAATGCACCAAAACTTCACGAAGTAGCAAAAATAGTACCTATTAACCGTCTTCTCATAGAAACTGACTCTCCTTACCTATCTCCTGAACCAAAGAGAGGTACGAGAAACGACAGTAGAAATTTAATATATACTGTCCAAAAGCTCGCCGATTTATTAGGTCTGAGCTACGAGGAAATCGCGAATATAACTACACAAAATGCAAAGAGGATTTATAACATAAAAGGAGATTAAAATGAAAGAACTTTTAAATTTATTCTGGGTTTTTGTGCGTATTGGAGCTTTTACTTTTGGTGGTGGATATGCAATGCTACCTATAATTCAAAGAGAATTGGTTGAAAAAAGAAATTACGCAACAGAAGAAGAAGTTATTGATTACTACGCAATAGGACAGCTTACCCCAGGTGTTATAGCTGTAAATGTTTCTACATTCATCGGTTACAAAAAAAGAGGCATTATAGGTGCTATATTTACAACGTCAGGTCTCGTACTATGCCCTTTCATCATAATAACATTAATTGCAGCTGTTCTTACTAATTTTTCTGAACTTTACTATGTACAATGCGCCCTTACAGGTATTCGTGCTGCAGTTTTGGGTATGGTCATAAAAACTATCGTACAGATGGCAAAAAAAGGTGCAATTGATATATTCACATGGATAATCATGATTCTTGCTTTTATTCTTATGGTTTTAGGTGCACAGGCTGTTTATGTTGTTATAGGTGCAGCTCTTTGTGGTCTTTTAATTAAAAATATTAAAGACAAAAGTGAAAAGGAGGAAATAAAATGAGTACACTTTTTACTTTATTTTTAGAATTTTTCAAAACAGGGCTTTTTGCTATAGGAGGTGGTCTTGCAACAATTCCGTTCCTTTCACAAATGGCCGATAAATATCCATGGTTTTCCCACAAGACTCTTTCGGATATGATAGCTGTTGCAGAATCTACACCTGGACCTATAGGTGTTAATATGGCAACATACGCAGGTTATACTTCTAGTGGTGTTCTTGGTGGATTTATCGCAACTTTCGGATTAATTGCCCCTGCGTTTATAGTAACTATAATTGTAGCAAAAATATTTACAAAATTCAAAAACAGCAAAATTGTTCAAAATGCTTTTTACGGACTTCGTCCTGCAGTAGCAGGTTTAATAGCAGCAGCTTCATGGACACTTTTTAAGATGACAATGTTCAATGAAAACAAAACAACATTAATGGAATTTTTAAATATTAAATCACTTATACTGTTTGCCATTTTTACATTTATATTTTTAAAGTTTAAGAAAATTAATCCTATACTTTTAATAGGAATCGGTGCTTTATGTGGTATTATATTTAAAATGGCGTAAAATTTATAATGGGATGTAAAAAATCTTAATTTTTTACATCCCTGTTTTAATAATATACCATATATAAGAATATTTAGATTAAAATTTGAAAAAACTATTGACAAATGTTAAAAATTATGATATCATTTAATAGTTGTAAGACAACACTATATCGCGGGGTGGAGCAGTTGGTAGCTCGTCGGGCTCATAACCCGAAGGTCGCGTGGTTCAAGTCCCGTCCCCGCAACCACGTCGAAGCAAAGTATTCTTTGCTTCGACTTTTTATAAATGCATAATTAATTATATGTGCCTGTAGCTCATCAGGATAGAGCAACAGTTTCCTAAACTGTGTGCGGGAGGTTCGAGTCCTCTCAGGCACGCCATTACAATATTATCCGAAAATTTCAGATTTCGGCAATATCTCTCCGTAGCAATAACCTGCTACGGAGTTCTTCTTAATATTTCTTGATATTCCAGGCACTCTTACTCTATTATCCTTATGCTTTATTCTTACAAGCTTCAACTCTCTTATTCTGTCTCTGTACTTACGCATGAACTGTTCTTTTAAAGCCTCATTATCGCCAACAGGTCTGAAATATTCGTCTATTATGGCATCAGCTGTAGCTTTATCATTTACCATACTACGAATGTTTCTTTCCATGGTTTCAATTTCATAAAGAATAGGTATTTTTTTCTCTTTCCAATTGTCTGAGTTTTCAAGCAAGCTATCGGCTCTCTTATGTAAATTTTCTTTTCGGATTGCGTTGTACTGCTTTATTTTTTGATTTTCGTTTTCAATAGCAGACCTGTACTTGTATAATTCTTTAATTCCTTCGATGTTAGCTTCAGGCGGTATATGCTCTTCTTTGATTTCTCCTTTTACCCATCTTTCCAGATGAACTCTGTCCTGTTCTGATAGCAATATATTTTTTAAAGCTTTCTCATAATCTTTTTGAAGTGTTCTCTTTTTCTCGTATGCTTCCATAAGATAATCTTCTTTAGATTGCTCTAAATTGTTATTTATTGTCGAAGCGTTTTCCTTGACAATATTATTATCGTTTGGTATACTATCACCAGAAAGTGCAATCGTCGGGACGTTATTGGACGTGTTAGGCATGGTCTCACTAAGTGATTCAGTTGTCTCCTGTGGCTTTGCACTTTTTTTATTATTCACAATCGAATCATACTTTTCTGTGCTTATGTTATATGCGGTTTTCAGTATCAATGATTTTCTTCCACTCGATACAATTGATATTACTATAGAATGACCGTTAATTCTTTTTCCAACAACCATCATCATTCGTCCATCTTTTTGTCTATGAACATCTATTAAATCATCATAATAAACCATATATTGAGGTAAATTATTAATCTCATTAACACTAAGTGGCTTTTGTTCTTTGTTTTTTTCATTTATATGATCGTTCAAATGATAAATATCATCCGAATTTAATTCTAAATAATAATCTTGTATATCTATATCACCATCAGTAGCATCGTACACATCTTTTCTCATTTGTTCATTTGCTTTTGAAAAAGCTCTTATTTGACTATCGAGCTTACCATTTAAAGAATCAGATATAAATGTCTCCATGCTTTCTGCTGACTGTAACAAAGGATCTATCCCATTTTCAACTAATGCAGTTTTCTTATGTTGACTGTGTTGGTTGCCGGTTCTCATATACTTTTCTCTATCATTAGAATTCAAATATTCAATTTCATCAGAATTATTCATAATTTTATTTTCTTCTGAATCATCGACACTGGGCGAATCTTCTAATACATCACTTGGTTTGTTCAGCTTACCATTTTTATATTTATATAAATCATCAAGCTTTTTTGAAAAGTCAGCTAATGCGTTATAAAAATCTTTTTTGCATGAAAGTTGTCAAGATTTTCACCTTTTGAATACAACTCATCAAACAATGTATCAATTCCTTCGGCATCAATTTCGCCTGTCTGTAATTGATTTTTAGCTACAGCTTTTATAATTTCATTTACCCTGGTGTCATTTCTCAGGTTGGTGATGTTGAAAGCTTTTGAGAGGCTTTTTCTTAAGGTGTTGACTGCTTTTTTATAATAGTCTTCAGCTTTCTTTGTTCTGAACTCTGTATCATTGTTATTAACCGCTCCGTTTTCATTCTCAACAGCTTCGTTTTTGTTAACACCTTCGGCATCTCTATCCAAAAGACCTACATTTCCGTTATCAGGGTTTCTGTAATCACTATAATCAGTAAAGTCATTTTGGGTGTTATTTGTCAAATTTCCTGAATTATTCCCCTTGACAATAGGTTTATTTTGTGATACCATACCCTTAGAAGATGACGTTAGGTTGTTCGCAGGAGAACCATTTTGGTTTGTATTGCTGACTGGCGTCATCTTCTTTTTTAAATCTTTGAACTCTATAAGATATTCATACTGTTCTTTTCCTTTGTCTCTTATATTAAACGTAACATCATATAAATCACCGTCTAAATATATACGGTTTTCAAACTTATACCAGTATTTTACACCTTTATGTGCTGAATTCTTAGGAAGAATATTAGGGTTAACATAGCTTGGTTCTGCATCAACTTTCTTAAATTTAGATGTTGATAAAATGTCTGCCAAATCGTAAAGAGAGTTTAGTTTCGCATTCATTTCGTTACTGTGTGTATCCTTGTCTCCAAAAATATTTTTTTGTGCTGTAAATTTATCGCCTCTAACCTCAATTCTTTTGGTTCCTGTGTTTAAAACTACTCCACCTAAATTAAATACTGTAGCAATTCTTTCTTTAAATAATTTTTGTCTAACTTTTTTAGAAACATTCTGTGGAAAATCAGTTTTATATATTCTTATTCCGCTTTTAGTTACACATTCAAAAGAAAATGATGTATTATTCAAATTCACGGTATTGTTAGATGTCTCATTACCATTCTTCGCCCCATCTCTTACTGCTTTTTCGAACAGTTTGATTGCTTCTTCATATTGGGTGATGTTAGTAAACTTTGCATAATATCTTCCTTCGTTATGGGTAAGCTTGTCCTTTATTTTGTTATAGGTGTCTTTTATGGTGTTTACTATTCCTCTTGCTGTTGCTAAATCGTGGTTTGCAAGCTCTGTGAGAGCAGAATATCC
>JAZNWH010000030.1:0-57214 GCA_045593265.1 Clostridia bacterium
CAAACCTGAACCGATTTTTTCAGTACCGATTAAAACAACCTCTGCTGCCTTAATCATTGCATCTGCTGCTTCAATTGCAGCTGTAAGACCTCTTGTTTCGATCATACCCAAAGCTTCCTGTGCCATTTTAAATTCCTCCTACCAAAATAATTAATTACTCATTTATAATTGCAATCTTCAAGCCTTCCATACGAAGATTTGTAAGATGTGCTTCATTAATCTGATCCAATGGGAACTTGTGAGTAATAAGCTCGTTCATTGGAAGTCCTATTGCTTTTGCTCTCTTAAGGAAATCGAAAGTTGTAGCATAATCACGGAGTGTGTATACCCATGAACCAACTGTTGTAATTTCCTTTGCACAAATATCAAAGTGAGGATTGATTGTTGCATCTCCACCGTTAATAAAGAAACCAAGCTCGCAAAGTCCGCCACCGCTTCTTATAAACTTGTAGATATTGCTGTGAGCAACAGGTGAACCTGTGCACTGGAATGCAAAGTCAGCTTCATAACCACCGAATGCATCCTTAACAGCTGCAGCCAATGCTTCTACACCCTGATGGTTTTTGAAGTTTACAGAATTATCTGCACCCATTCGTTTTGCAAAAGCAAGTCTCTTATCTTCACCATCAACAGCTACGATATTTTCAATACCCATTGTTCTCAGTATTGCTATACAGATAAGACCGATAGGTCCACAACCCTGAACAACAACTCTGCTGTTAAATCTTAAGATGCCTGTTGTTTTAGCTCTCTCAACTGCGTGAATAAGAACTGCACATGGTTCAATAAGTATTCTTGATTCCAAATCAAGGTCGCTTACATTAAATACTGTTGAACCACCACGAATTACCATATAATCTGCAAACCAACCATTTAAGTGAACGTCATCATCAGGAAGAAGTCCGTAAACATCTGCACCTCCGACATTCTGTTTATTAAGGTCAAACATTGTGATATCAGGGTTATCTCTGAAAATCATACAAGTTACTACCTTATCACCGATATTAAGTGGTTTTCCTGCACTGTCCTTTTTAACATTTTTACCCATTTTTACGATTTCGCCTGTGCCTTCATGACCTAATACTACAGGGATTAAGCCAAAAGGATCACGTTTGAATTCATGAGCGTCGGTTCCACAAACACCACAGCCTTCAACCTTAACAAGAATATCATCATCACCAAGTTCAGGGATAGGAAATTCTTTGATTTCATATTTTTCAATCGCTGTAAGCATTGCAGCCTTACTTGTTGCAGGAACAGTACCGGATGATGCTTTAGCAGTTGCTGCAGGAGCAGCTGTACCACCAAGGCTGTTTATTACCTGCTTGATAATTTCTTCAAGCTGATTTGAATTAACATCCATTTTCCGTTACTCCTTTAACTAAATTCTTTTATGACTTCGGCAAGACACGATGCACCGTAAGAAGCAAGGTATGTATCCTGTTCTTCACTTCCCCCGCTTACACCTAAGCCACCGACAATACGGCCATTATATTTAAGTGGCTCACCACCACCGAAAATTACTATCTGACCGTTGTTTGTAAATTGTATTCCGTAAAGCGGTCCGCCGGGCTGACTCAGTTCTTTAAGCTGTGATGTTGTCATTTTCAAAGAAACAACAGTATATGCCTTATTAAGTGCTACATCATAGCTCGCTATGTAAGAATCATCCATACATTCTATCAAAACAGGTCTTGCACCGGTATTTGAAATTGCAACTACCGCATTAACGCCTATTTCTTTTGCCTTTGCTTCAATTTTCGAAGCAAGAGACTTTGCCATATCGAGACTGATATCACGAAGGCAAGTGCATTTATGATGCTTTTCTGTACAACCGGATGAGCTGTTAAGACTGCCCATTACAGATTCCACTAAACGGGAAATTTCATTTTCGTTCAAGATAATACCTCCCAAACGATTATTTATTAAGCTGTTCTAAAACTTTCTTTGTGATTTCTGCTACCAAATCAACTCCGCCCTTTGCTTCAGCTTCAATTGTAGCCTGACATGAACCACAGCTATGGCAGTTTACACTACCCTTATTTACACAGATATCAGCAGGGTGCTTGCCCTTAAGACCGAACTGTGCACGAATTTCATAAAGTTTCTTAACCTGTTCCTGTGAAAGTTCCTTAGGTCCGCCAAGCTGTCTTGACTGGAAGAGAAGCTGTGCATAAAATTCAAGTGATTCCATCTTGTGATAAGCAGCAAGAAGTGAATCTGAATATGCAAGAGCACCGTGGTTTTCAAGAAGAACTGCATCAAAGTGCTGTAAATACTTTGAAACCGCGTCAGGAATTTCATTTGTTGAAGGTGTACCATATTCAGCGATAGGAACACAGCCAAGAGCGATTACTGCTTCAGGCATAATAGGCTGAGTAAGTGGAATACCTGCAATAGCAAAGCTTGTTGCATAAACCGGATGAGCGTGAACAACTGACTTAACATCTGGTCTTTCCTTATAAACTCTCATATGCATTTTAATTTCTGATGATGGCTTAAAGCCTGCGTTTGCCTGAATAACGTTACCGTTTGCATCAACTTTACAGATATATTCAGGAGTCATAAAACCCTTACTTACACCTGTAGGTGTGCAAAGAAATGTATTGTCATCAAGCTTTACAGAAATGTTACCATCGTTTGCTGCAACCATGCCTCTGTTGTAAATTCTTTTGCCGATTTCGCAAATCTCTTTTTTGATTTCGAATTCTGATACCATAATTACATTTCTCCTTTATTTAGATTGTTGTATTACCTTATTTATCAATCGTAAAAGTCCGAAGACTATCCGATTTTTATCACATTATAACTATACCACATTTTTGTGGGTTTGTCAACGGCTTTTTCTGTTTTTTTGTGGTTTTTTGTGGTTTTTTGTTTTTTTATTCTTTCAGGTAGTCCAAAAGCTCTTGTATTCCCGTTCCTTGCTTGGAACTTACATGAAATACCTTTTCACAACCTGAAATACGAAGCCATCTCTCTGCTCTTTCCGGATTTGCATCTTCTCTGTCAATTTGCGTTACTATCCCTATAACCTCGCGATTAGCCATACAGGTTATATTGGGTGGAAACAGAGAATAAGGCTCCGTTGCGCTCATAAGAAGTCCTACCACATCGGCTTCATAGGTATAAACTGCCAAAGCCGCTCCTAAATTCTTTGTTTGTATGTACTCACCCGGGGTATCAATTATTGCATCGTAGTAATTCACATACTGGGTTTTATGATACCGTATTTTTTCTCCTTTAAGAGCTTGTGTCAGGGTTGATTTTCCTGCTTCGCTTCTTCCCATTAATATAAGCTTTTTCATCACGTTCTCGTAATTTCACACACAGTAAAACCAAGTTTGGTTCTGCAATATTCACAAAGAGCATTAAGAGATGACTCTACCTGTGAAACTGTACCTGTTATAATAAGTGTCCCACTGAAGCGGTCTACAAAGCCAAGCTCCGCTCCCGAACTTTTTATTGCAATATCTCCTGCTATAATTGCTGTTTCAGCAGGGGACATTGTTACAATGCCAATAGCCGCCTTTGAATAGTCAACAGCAGGGTCAAGTCCAAGCTTCTTATAGAGAATCGCATCAGGGTTTGCGATAATGTGAGCAAGAGTTATCTGCTTGCCGGGAACAAGTTCCTGAATTATTCGCATTTTATTTTCAAACGCTTCGTTGTTCATTCCCTTAACCTCCTATCTCTACTTTAAGTCCGTATTTTTCTGCCGCTTTCTTAAGCATTAACATATGTTCTTTAGAAGGCGGTGTTATATGCTCAAGAGTATATTCTCTACCAAGTCCCTCATATTTGTCTTTACCGAGTCTGTGATACGGAAGAAGATGCAATTCAGTTACATTAACAAGACTGCTTGTAAATTCGGCAATTGCTTCAATTTCCTCAGGTGTATCATTAAATGTAGGTATAACAGGAACTCTTATAATAAGCTTTTTAGCTTCTCTTGCGATTTTTCTCGCGTTTTCCAGAATAAGCTCATTAGGCTGACCTGTAAACTCTTTATGTTTATCTGAATTAATATGTTTTATGTCCATAAGGAACAAATCAAGATATGGTATGTATCTCTTAATGACTTTATCAAAGTCCGCAAATCCGGTTGTTTCCATGGCAGTATTAATTGCATTTTCCTTTGCTGCCCTTAGCAGTGCTACTGCAAAGTCAGGCTGAAAAAGTGCTTCGCCACCGGAAAGAGTAAGTCCTCCTCCCGAACGACGGTAATACGGTCTGTCCTGTTTGATTTTCTCAAGAACTTCCCCTACCGTTACATCGTAGCCAATTGTTTTTTCCTTACCTGCAACAACCATAGTTTCCGTTTTAGGACTTTGAGATTCAGGGTTACAGCACCACTTACATCTCAAAAAACATCCCTTTAAGAAAACTATTGTTCTTACACCAGGACCGTCATGCACGGAAAATCTTTGAATGTCAAAAATCCTTCCTTTTGTGTCAAGATAATTTTCCATTGTCTCTATCCTTAAAATCCGCCCTGTTCGGTACGGTTGATTATGTCATCCTGCAAAGATTTTGAAAGTGTTGTAAACAAAGCACTGTAGCCTGCAACTCTTACAACAAGGCTCTGATATTTTTCAGGATGCTTTTGTGCATCAAGCAATGTTTCTTTACTTACTACATTAAACTGCATATGACTTCCCTTTTGGTCAAAATAACCTAAGATAAGGGAAATAAATGATTCTATACCACTTGCTCCTTCCAAAGCTGACGGATGAAATTTCATATTGAATAATGTTCCGTTAGATGCTATAAAATGGTCAAGCTTTGAAACAGAATTCGCTGAAGCTGTAGGTCCATTTACATCCTTACCTGCTGACGGAGAAACACCATCTGCAACAGGAGTGTATGCATATCTTCCGTCAGGAGTTGCACCCGTCTGTGCACCGAGAGGTACATTTGCAGAAACCGGATAAAGTCCTGCCTGATACTGACCACCTCTTGGATTTTTATATTTTTCCAAAGGTCTTGTATATGTATATGCAACTTCACGGGCAAGTAAGTCTACCTCTAAGATATCGTTACCAAACTTAGGAACGACATCGATCATTTCTTTTATTTTTCTGTATTTAGCACCGTCGCCTGTTGTAGGCACGCTGATTTTTGATGCTACCTGATTATAAACTTCTGCTATTTGTGCTTCGCTGAGAACAGAACTTGTTTCCATTATTTTCTTTACAACCTTGGCAGCAAGGTCTTTTGCATTTTCTGATTCTGCACCCTCTTTGCCGAAGTTATGTTCCATAGCTTCCTTGAGTTCACAAAGCTTAAGCTTCTTTTCTTCATAAACAAGAGTCTTTATTGCCTGCATAGCATCTGCCATATTGGCAACACCAAAGCCCTGAGGACCTGTGAAGTTATATACAGCACCGCCCTCCTGACTGCTCTTACCTCTGCCGATGCAATCTTCAATCATTGAAGAAAGGAACGGAAGAGGACAACGTTCACCATGAGCCTGGTCAATTGCATTATCTGCGTTAACCATAAGTTCAATCAAATATTCCATCTGCGCTTTATAAGCATCGAAGAATTTATCGAATGTTGTAAAGTCTGTAAGTTTACCTGACTTAACACCTACCTGAACTCCGTTTTCTTCACCATTTGAGAAAACAAGCTCAAGAGGACGACACATATTAAAGAATGCTGCATCGTGCCAGCCTTCCGTCTTACCGGACTTCTGTGGTTCAACACAACCAATAATATTATAGTCTCTTGCATCCTGAAGTGTAAGACCACGGCTTACCAATGCAGGAATGATTACTTCGTCATTATAGTAAGCAGGAAGACCTACGCCTGTTCTTGTAAGTTCTGCCGCTTTAACCAAAAATTCATGAGGTGTTTTATTCCATACTCTTACAGAGAAAGATGGCTGAGGCAACAAAACATGCATTGTAGCCTGAATTGTCATAAATGACAAATCGTTTGTAGCATCCATACCTTCAGGAGTCTGACCGCCTGCAATAAGATTCTGGAATACTGAATAACCTGCAAAGCCTTCAGCTGATGCTTCATCACGACACTTATTAAGGTCATTTAATTTAACCCATACACAATCAATAAGTTCCTGTCCGAATTCAGGTGTTATAACGCCTGCTTCTATATCTTTTTTGAAGAAAGGATACATATACTGGTCGAAACGGCCAGGAGAAATAGAGTGTCCGCTTGATTCTGTCTGTATGAGCATCTGAACAAACCAGAAACTCTGACATGCTTCATAGAATGTTCTTGCACCGTTTTCAGGAACATTGGCACAATTCTGTGCTATAAGAACAAGTTCAAGCTTACGTTTTGCATCAGTTTCTGCTTCTGCCATTTCAAGAGCAAGTCTTGCGTAACGCTTTGCATATGTAATCGCAGCTTCGCAGCTTATAATAACAGCTTCTAAAAATGCCTTTCTTGTAACGTAATCTGCATCAGTAATTCTGCATTTTGCAAGGGCATTTTCTGCTTCCTTGATAATACCTTTATAACCTATTTCAAGAACCTTTTTGTAATTTACGGTTACGTGGCCTACACCATTATAAAAATAGTTTCCGGGTGTAAAAATATTGTGTTCCATTGCCACAAGAGTTTCTTTCGACATATAAGATGTGGCAAGCTCACTGGTAGTTCTGCCTTTCCAGTATTTGAACACTTCACGCAGTTCCTGTTTTGCCTGCGATGAAATGCTGAACGAATCTGCACTTCTTGTTTCTATAGTTTCAAATTCGCTTTCAAGCCATTCAAAAGAAAATTCAGGGAATACCTGACAGCTTCTTGGCTGAACGGTTGTACTTCCTACTACGAGTTCGTTATCACGTATAACAATCGGAATATTCTCCAGAATATGTCTGAAAGCTTTGGCTCTTCTTATATTAGTAGGTTCTCCCTCTGTAGCCTTATAAGATTCTGTAAGAAGAACAGCACGGGAAGATTCAATTCTCGGCTTCTTTTCATAAAGCGCCTTTATAAGCTTACCTATTCTTTCGCTTTTTGGAGCATCGTAAATTGTATAACTCATTTTTCTACCTCCGTAATACTTACCAATGTATTCAAAATATCATCTGTTTTATATTTACACATTCTTTTTACTTCATTTTTAGCATTTTTGACACAAAAGCTATGGCGAACTGCCTTTAACATTTCCATATCATTTATATTGTCGCCAAACGCTGCTGCATTCTTTTCATTCACGCCAAGCTCTTTCATAAGAATTTTAAGAGCAGTTCCTTTATTCACACCATACTCAACAAACTCTTTCCATCCCGCATTGTTATACACACGCGAAAGCTTTTTATTAGCTGTAGTATAGCGTATAGCAGGGTCAAAATCATTGTCGGTAAAAAAGGCAACTTTATAAACACTTTCCACAATTTCTTCTCTGTTTCTTACCACTCTGAAATTATCATATCTCTCTCTGTTTTCTGAAATAAATTTTTCATCATCTGAATAACAGTATACATTTAAGAGTGAATAAAACAAGCAAGAAGCTTTCGTTCTTGAAAAGATTTCGCAAATAGTTGTTTTGGGTATTGGGTTTTCTGAAACTACATGGTTGTTACTGATACACAAAGCTCCGTCATTTGCAATATAAAAACAATCAATATTATCTGCAATCATTCTCATATCACTGTAATGTCTTCCACTTGCAAGACAGAAAGCAATGCTTTTTCCCATTATATTTTTTGCAGTTTCAAGGGTTCGTTCGCTTATTTTCCCTTCCTCAAAAGGAAGCGTGTTATCTATGTCGCAAACAATAAGTTCTATTTTATCCGTAACTCTTACCCTCCCCAAACTTTTTCAATATATATAATACTACACTTTTAAAAGAAAGTCAAGCATATTCAAACATTTTCACTCAAAAAACCAACAAAAACCACATTTGCATATATTTATATGATTTTGGCAAAAAATAACACATCAAATCTTCCTGTGTTTTGCACAAAGAGAAATGTTGTGTTATAAATAATCATTCAGTATACTGTACAATAAATATGTACTTATTTGCTTTTTGTATGTAATTTGTGGTGTTTTATTCCATAAAGTATTTTTATCACAGGATACATTCTAAGTTTCAGGAACAAATACTGAAATTTTAATCTTTTTATTCCTGATTTAAAAGGAATTGATTTTGTTACTAAACGTAATTCTTTATCTTTTAATATCTTGTTCAAATCACTTTTGTAACGTTTTTTATCATCGCACCTGCTGGCAACACTCATAGCAAGATAAGCTCTGCGAACAAATAAATATTTTAATTGTTGCGACACATCTTCCGTTTTGGGCAAGGTGTTTTTTAGTTCCTCATTTATTAATTTACGCATTTCCCAATAGTTTTCAATGTAACAACGAGTTACAGATTTTCCACGCATAACATAATTATAAAGAATCTTATCTGTTATCAAACATAGCGTATTAATACGAAATGCCACCTGCACCCACAAAAGAAAGTCTTCACTTCTTTTTACTTTTGTGTTAAAACGCAATCTCGGATTTTCAAGACATTCCTTGCGAACTAACCTTACACATGAATAAGGTACAATATTACCAGGAAGACCAACATCTATCATATTTACCGCAATGTCGTAACATTCGCGTTCCTTGTAAAATCCCGGTTTATACATAGAACAATTATCTTCAATCCAATGATTACCATTGCCAAAACGATATCCACATATAGTCATGTCGGCATTGTTATTTTCTGCGGCTATATAGAGGCATTCCAGCATATTATTTTCAATATAATCATCAGAATCAACAAAAGCTAAATATTTCGAATCAGAACTGTCAATTCCCTTATTTCTTGCTGCAGATGGACCTTGGTTTTCCTGATTGATTAACTTAAAACGCGAATCATTCTCGCAAAAATGCATACAAATTTGAACACTTTTATCCGTCGAACCATCATTTATTAACAACACTTCAAAATCCTTAAAGGTTTGATTCTGTATACTTTCAAGACATTTCTCAATGCCCTTCTCAGCATTGTAGACAGGTACTATAACAGATATCTGACTCATAAAATCCCCCACCTAAAGCAAAGTATTTATTTTCGCAATTATTTTCTAATATATCATAGAAATTATATCACGAAACAAATGTAATGTCAAACAGGTTATGTTTTGAAATTTCCTAATTATAGTATTGCAAAAAAAGTCGTTTTATGGTATCATAATAAGTTGGTATAGAATTATGATGAAAGGAAGCTAAAATGCGTATTATTAATTTTCACACTCACATTTATCCTCAACCAATTGCCGAAAAAGCAACCCGTGCTATAGGTAAGTTTTACAACATACCCATGGACAAAATCGGCACAAGTGAACATCTTATTGAAGAGTGTCGTACTGTGGGAATTGATAAATGTGTTATTCATTCGGTTGCAACAACCCCTCATCAGGTAACAGCTATTAACAATTTTATTCTTGAAGAATGTGAAAAACACAAAGAGTTTTTTGGTTTTGCAGCTATGCATCCTGATTTTGATGAATTTGAGGCAGAAATCGAAAGAGTTACAAAAGCAGGTCTTAAAGGTATAAAAATTCATCCTGACACTCAGGCTTTTGATATGGACGATGAAAGAATGTTTCCCATTTACGAAACAATTTCGGGCAAGCTTCCTATTTTGATACACTGTGGTGATTATCGCTACAACTATTCTCACCCTGAAAAGCTGGCAAAAATTCTCGACTTATTTCCTGATCTCATCGTAATTGCGGCACATTTTGGAGGTTGGTCAATGCCTGATCTTGCTCTTGAATATTTAGAGCACAGAAATTGTTTTATGGACGTATCGAGTTCCTTTTTCTGTACAGGAATGAAAAGAGCTGAGGAACTTATTAGAATTTATGGTGCTGAAAGAATGGTTTTTGGAACTGACTTCCCTATGTGGAGTGCCAAAGAAGAGCTTGACAGATTTATGTCAATGAGCCTGTCGAACGAAGAAAAAGAACTTATTCTGCACAAGAATGCAGAAATAATCTTAAATATATAATTTTTTCTTGACAATTTTATAACCTTATATTATAATATTAGGAAATTGAATATTAAAAGCTATGAAGAGAAGGAGTACTTATAAGGTAGCATTACAGAGAGAGGCGGACGGTGGAAGCGTCTTATGTGAAATATAAGGAAGTAGTCTTGGAGCTGCGAACCGAACGGGGTAATCCCTTAGTAGACTTCGACGGTAATTCCTGCCGTATAATTGGAAGCGGCATCGATTTATTTATAAATCCGTGTTGACTAAGGTGCGACTGTAACACTTTCGCATGAAATTAGGTGGTATCACGAGTTATTCGTCCTAATATGGTCGGATAACTCTTTTTATATGTCCGACAGCAGGAAAAAATTCATTTTCAGTATTTTGCACTGAACAAAGGAAGGAAAACACTATGGAATTAATTAAAAATTACCTTGAAAGAACAGAATTTGAAAGTTACGAGGACTTTAAAAAGAATTTTAAATTAACTGTCCCTGCCGATTTTGATTTTGCCCGTGATATTGTTGATAAGTGGGCTGAAATTGAACCCGACAAAAGAGCTTTAGTATATTGTAACGATTCTGACTTACACCGTAATTTTACTTTCAGCGAGATTTCTCATTACTCAAAAAAAGCTGCAGCTTACTTTAAAAGTCTCGGTATAAAAAAAGGTCAGAGAGTTTTAACTCTTCTTCGTCGACGTTGGGAATACTGGATTATCGCAGTTGCACTTCACCGAATCGGTGCTATTTTGGTCCCTGCATCAATCCAGCTTACTACTAAAGATATTGCATACCGTGTTAACGAAGCAAAAGTTAAAATGGTTATTGCGATAAATGATGATTTTGTTATTTCTCAGGTTTCCGATTTAAAGGTAAAATGTGAGGGTCTTAACCATATAATTACAGTAGGCGATTCAAAAGTTGAAGGTTTTGAATGGTTCAATGAAAAGTTTGAAAGCTTTGAAGAAGAACAAAGATATTCCGGCTTGAAAAATTCCGATGAAATGATTATATATTTCACATCAGGAACATCGGGCTATCCTAAAATGGCAATTCACAACAGAACTTATCCTTTAGGACATATAGTTACTGCAAAATATATGCAGTGTGTTTTAAATAACGGACTTCACTTAACTCAGGCAGACAGTGGATGGGCAAAGTTTGGTTGGGGTAACCTTTATGGTCAGTGGATTTGCGGAAGTGCAATTTTAGGCTATGACCCTGTGCGTTTCAGCCCTGAAGGTCTTATGAAGGCAATGGAAACTCATAAACCTACAAGTCTTTGCATACCTCCTACTATGTATCGTTTTCTACTGCACAACGGTCTTGAAAAGAAACATATTGAGTCGATAAAATGGTTTGCTACAGCCGGTGAACCTCTGTCAGGTGAAGTAAATAAGGAATTTTACAATATCAGTGGTCATTACATCCATGAAGGCTACGGACAGAGTGAAGGTACCCCTATTACCTGTTCATTCCAATGGATTGATATCTGCCCGTCATCTATGGGCAAGCCAAGTCCTCTTTACGATGTAGCAATTATTAATTCCGACGGAAAAAGATGTACTGTAGGTGAACATGGCGAAGTCGTTATGTTTGTTAAAAATTCAAAACAGGTAGGTCTTCTTGACAAATACTGTCTTGATGGTAAAATGACAAATCCTGTAAAAGACGGAATTTATCACACAGGCGATATCGCTTACGAAGATGAAAACGGATATTACTGGTATGTATCCAGAAATGACGATATGATTAAATGTTCAGGTTACCGTATCGGACCATTTGAAATTGAAAGTGTTTTAAATACCCATCCCGCAGTAAAGGAAAGTGCTGTAGTAGGCAGACCCGACCCACTGCGTGGTCAGGTAGTATGTGCAGTTATAAAGCTTACTGACGGATTTAAGCAATCTGAAGAACTTACAAAAGAATTACAGCAGTATGTTAAAAAGAATACTGCCCCCTATAAATACCCAAGAATTATTGAATATGTTGACGAACTTCCCAAAACTACTTCAGGCAAGATTATAAGAAATGCTTTGAAGGTTGATTAAATACAAAACGCAACAAAGTTTTCCGTAAAAAGGTATTGACAAAACCACTTTACTATGGTAAAATACTAAAAAATTATTTTTGCGGAGAGGCATTTATGAGAGAATTTGTTTCATACAATTTCATTATGCTTGCAAACGCTTTGTTGCTAGGTTTAATTATGCTCCTAACCAACATAAGCGCATTTTGTCGTACCCGCAATAATTTTTATTTAGGTTAATTTATAAATAAATTTTATTTTTGAGGTCTGCGGCGATGCGCTGCGGACCTCTTTATATTTTGAAAGGAACTGAAAACATGAGAAAAATTATTATTGCAGATGCTACTTTAAGAATGTGCGAACAAAGTTCAAACGCATTAAGCTTCAAAGAAAAAATTGAAATTGCCAAAAAACTCGATAAGCTAAATGCAGATGTTATTGAAACTGCACCTATTACTCATGGCAAAACTGACATTTTGTTTTTACATACAATTTGTCCTCTTATTAAGAATAGCATAATTTCCTGCCCTGCAGGACTTGACGAAGAAAGTGTTTGCGAAGCATACGATGCAATAAAAACAGCACTTAGACCAAGATTGCATCTTTTAGTTCCTGTTTCAACCGTTCAGATGGAATATATTTGTCATAAGAAACCGAAATTTGTCCTTGAAATGATTGAAATACTCACCAAAAAAGCTACATCACTTTGTAGTGATGTAGAAGTTTCTCTTCTTGATGCCACAAGAGCAGAAAAAAGCTTTCTTTATCAGGTCGCAAAAAAAGCTATCGAATGCGGAGCTAAGACTCTTACTCTCTGCGACAACGCAGGCGAGATGCTTCCTGATGAATTTGAAATCTTTGTCAAAGAATTTAAAGATAACGTACCCGAATACAGCAACATCTGTCTTTCTGCTGAATGTTCTGATTCTTTGTCAACAGCAGTTTCCTGTGCAGTTTCCTGCGTTAAGGCAGGTATTTCACAGCTTAAGGTTACCGCATCACAATCTCTTTTGCCATCAATGAGCTATGTTTCAAAAATGCTTGTAAGAAAGAGTACAGAGCTTGATATTTCCTGTGGTATAAATATGACTGTCATAGACAATGCAACCGATTTTATTTCAAGTCTTGCACAGGACAAAACAATTAAAACAGCCGGAAAAACATTAAATGTTGTATCTGATGAATTTACTCTTAACAACGATGACGATATAACTGCAGTTTCTTCTGCTGTGGCACAGATGGGCTATGATTTAACAGATGAAGATCTTAAAAATGTTTACGACGAATTTAAGAAAATTTCACAATCCAAAGCAATTAATACAAAAGAACTTGATGCAATTGTAGCAAGTGTTGCCCTGCAGGTTCCTGTTACCTATAAATTAAAAAGTTATGTAGTAAACAATGGTAACATTATTACTCCTACTGCACATATTCAATTGGAAAAGAATGGTGAAATATGCGAGGGAATCTGTCTTGGAGACGGACCATTGGATGCCGCTTTTTCTGCAATAGACCAGATTGCAGGCCGAGCTTTTGAACTTGACGATTTTCAGCTTCAGTCAGTTACTCAGAGCAGTGAAGCTATGGCACAGGCTGTTGTTAAGCTTCGTTCAAAGGGCAAGCTTTATTCAGCAAAAGGTATTTCCCGTGATGTTATAGGTGCGGGTATAAATGCCTATATAAGCGCAGTTAACAAAATCTGTTTTGAGGAGGAAATGTAATGAATTTATCTTTTTCCACAAATCGCTGGAATGGTTACAGCTTCAGTGAGTTTACATCTATCGCTAAAGAATATAAATTTAATGGAATTGAAATTCACGACATTGGTAAAATGAGTGATGAATTTACTCCTGAAAAGCTTTCTGCTCTTTACCATTCCCTTATTTCAGACAAGCTTAAAGTTTCATGTATTGACCTCGTAGGCGATATCGCAGATAAGACAACGCAGGAAAACACTTTTGAAGAATTTGAAAAAGCTGCTTTTATTGCTTCAAAGCTTCGTTGCCCTTATATAAGAGTAAGAGCTTTGGAAGGTGATAATTCCTCAGACTTCATAAAAAGAATAATCCCTGTTGCAGAAAAATATAATGTTATAATTTTAGTTGAAACAGTAGGTTTATTTTGTGATACTGCTTGCTTATCAGATTTTTTGACAAACTTTGCAAGCGACAATGTGTCAGCACTTTGGGATTTGCACTACCCATACAGAGTTAAAGGCGAAGACCCTGAAACTACCATTAAAAATTTAGGTGCTTATATAAAACATATTCATATGAAAGACTCTGAAAGTCAGGATGTAAGAAGTCTTATCGGCGAAGGAAGTCTTCCTATCGAAGAAATTATGAACGCTCTTCGTTCAGTTAACTATAATGGTTATATTTCTATTGAATGGGACCCTGCCTGGGTTGATGAAGTAAATGATATTGATATCATTTTCCCTCACTTTGTAAGCTTTATGTCAAGATTTAAAAATCCTGCAAGAGCTAAATCTGTGCTTTATGATAACAAAACAAACACAGGTAAATATGTATGGAAAAAGGACGCATTGATTGAAAAGACTTTTTCACAGGTTCTTGATAAAATGGTTGAGCAGTTCCCTGACCAGTATGCAATCAAATATACAACACTTGATTACACAAGAACTTATTCACAGTTCCGTGATGATGTTGACACCTTTGCACGAAGCCTTATTGCTTTAGGTGTACGTCCAGGGCATCATGTATCTGTCTGGGCAACAAATGTCCCCCAATGGTACATCGCTTTCTGGGCAACAACAAAAATCGGTGCCGTACTTGTTACAGTAAACACTGCATACAAAATTCACGAAGCTGAATATCTTTTAAAACAATCTGATACACATACTCTTGTTTTAATTGAAGGCTACCGTGATTCAAATTATAAGGAAATTATAGCCGAACTTTGTCCCGAACTTGAAAATACAAAACAAGGTCAGCCATTGCATGCTAAACGTCTCCCCTTCCTTCGTAACGTTATAACTGTAGGTTATAAACAAAAAGGATGTATTACATGGGAAGATGCTATTGCCAAGGCGTCAGAGGTTCCTATAGAGGAGGTTTGGCGTTACGCTTCAAATGTTGACGTTCACGATGTTTGTAATATGCAGTACACATCAGGTACAACAGGTTTCCCAAAAGGCGTTATGCTTACTCATTACAATATAGTAAACGATGGTAAATGCATCGGCGACAGAATGGATTTATCAACTGCTGACAGAATGATGATTCAGGTTCCTATGTTCCATTGCTTTGGTATGGTACTTGCTATGACTGCTACTATGACTCATGGTGGAACAATTCTTCCTTTACCATACTTTTCACCAAAGCCTGCACTTGCATGCATTAATCAGGAACGTATAACTGCTTTCCACGGTGTTCCCACAATGTTTATTGCTATGCTTGAACACGAGGATTTCCCTAAAACGGACTTTTCATATATGAGAACAGGCATTATGGCAGGTTCTCCTTGTCCTGAACCCGTTATGAAACAGGTTGTAGAAGAAATGAATATGAAGGAAATCACCATAGTTTACGGTCAGACAGAAGCATCTCCCGGATGTACAATGAGCAGTACCGATGATTCTATTGAGGTACGTGTTTCAACTGTAGGTCGTGCAATGCCTGAAATTGAGTGTAAAATCATCGACCCTGAAACAGGTAAAGATTTAGGTGATAACCAGACAGGTGAATTTGTTGCAAGAGGCTACAATATTATGAAAGGCTACTACAAGATGCCTAAAGCCACAAAAGAAGCAATAGATGCTGACGGATGGCTCCACACAGGAGATTTAGCACTTCGTACTCCTGATGGAAATTACAAAATCACAGGCAGACTTAAGGATATGATTATCCGTGGTGGTGAAAATATTTATCCTAAGGAAATTGAAGAATTTATCTATACCCATCCTTCTGTTAAAGATGTTCAGGTTATCGGCGTTCCTGATGAACAGTACGGAGAAGAAATTATGGCTTGCATCATTTTAAAAGACGGTGAATCTTTAACAGATAAAGAAATGAAGGATTACATTATGAGCCATATGGCAAAACATAAGGTTCCTAAGTATATTGATTTTGTTGATGCATTTCCAATGAACGCTGCAGGCAAAATCTTAAAATACAAGATGCGTGAAGATGCTGTAGAGAAGCTTAATATTAAAAAAGTAGAAGGCATCGTAACCAAAGACTAATCGTAAATGACAGAAAATTTTTGTCAATGAAAGGCGGTAAATAATGAAAAATTACTCTATTGATACCAAATGCGTACAAGCAGGATACACACCATCCAATGGTGAACCAAGACAAATCCCAATTATTCAGAGTACAACCTTTAAATATGATACAAGTGAAGAAATGGGAAAACTTTTCGATCTGGAGGCAAGTGGTTATTTCTATTCAAGACTCCAAAATCCAACATGCGACCATGTTGCAGCAAGAATTTGCGAGCTTGAAGGTGGAAGTGCAGCAATGCTTACATCCTCAGGTCAGGCCGCTAACCTATTTGCAATTTTCAACATTGCATCAAGCGGCGACCATGTAATTGCATCTTCAGGTATTTATGGTGGAACATTTAATCTATTTAACGTAACAATGCGAAAAATGGGAATTGATTTTACCTTTGTTTCTCCTGATTGCACAGATGAAGAATTAAATGCTGCAATCAAGCCAAACACTAAGGCTATTTTCGGTGAAACTATAGCAAATCCTGCTCTTATGATTTTTGATATTGAAAGAGTAGCCAACTTTGCTCATGCTCATGGTGTACCTCTTATTATAGACAATACCTTTGCAACTCCTGTAAACTGTCGTCCTATCGAGTGGGGGGCTGATATTGTTACCCATTCTACAACAAAGTACATGGACGGTCATGCTTCATGTGTTGGTGGCTGCATTGTAGATTCAGGTAAGTTTGACTGGAACAAATATGCTGACAAGTTTCCGGGTCTTACCACACCTGATGACAGCTATCATGGTATTACTTACACAGAGCGTTTCGGTTTAGAAGGTGCTTTCATTACAAAGGCTACTGCACAGCTTATGCGTGATTTAGGCTCAACTCAATCACCATTTAGTGCATATCTTTTAAACTTAGGTCTTGAAAGCCTTCCACTGAGAATGAAAAAACATTGCGAAAATGCACAAAAGGTTGCTGAATTTTTAAATACTAATGATAAAATTGAATGGGTTAATTACTGTTCACTTCCCGGCAACAAATATTACGACCTTGCTAAAAAGTATCTGCCAAATGGCTCCTGCGGGGTTGTAAGCTTCGGTGTTAAGGGTGGCAGAGCAGCAGCTGAAAAGTTTATGAAAAACTTAAAGCTTGCCTCAATTGAAACTCATGTTGCGGACTCTAAAACCTGTTGTCTGCACCCTGCAAGCGCAACTCACAGACAGATGACTGACGAAGAATTAATCGCATGCGGAATTTCAGCAGATCTTATACGTTTCTCCTGCGGACTTGAAAGTGCTGACGATATTATTGCTGATATCAAACAGGCTCTTGAGGCTTAATGCTTAATTAAATTATAAAAAGAAAGGTGGCGCAAAATTATGCCTATTAAAATTCCAAATGAATTACCTGCAGTAAAAACCCTTGAAGGTGAAAACATTTTCGTTATGACTGAAACAAGAGCTATGACACAGGACATACGACCTCTTAAAATTCTGGTGCTTAATTTGATGCCCCTTAAAATAGATACAGAAACACAGCTTGCAAGAGTTCTGGGAAATACTCCTCTTCAAATCGAGATGGAACTTATCCACACACAAAGCCACAAATCCAAAAATACATCAGAAGAACATCTTCTCTCCTTTTATAAGGTTTTTGACGATGTCAAAGAAAAATACTTTGACGGTATGATTATAACAGGCGCACCTGTTGAAACTATGGAATTTGAAGATGTTTCCTATTGGGATGAGCTTTGTGAAATTATGGAATGGACAAAAACTCACGTTCACAGCACATTTCATATTTGCTGGGGTGCTCAGGCAGCTCTTTACTACCACTTCGGTATAAAGAAGTATCCCCTTGATAAAAAGCTTTCCGGCGTATATGAACATATTGCTGACAAAAAAAAATCAATACTTTTCCGTGGCTTTGACGATAAATTTATGGTTCCACATTCAAGAAATACAACGGTAAAAAGAGAAGATATAGAAAAAATTCCCGAACTTAAAATACTTTCCTCTTCACAAGAGGCAGGTGTTTATGCTATAATGACTAAGAAGGGTAAGCAGATTTTTGTAACGGGACATTCAGAATATGACCCCGACACTCTTAAAAAAGAATATTTAAGAGATATTAATGCAGGTCTTAATCCTGATATTCCTGAGAATTATTTTCCTGATGATAACCCTAAAAAAGAACCTGTTTGTTCGTGGCGTTCATCAGCGAATTTACTCTACTCAAACTGGCTTAACTATATTGTTTATCAGACAACACCTTATGATGTAAGTAAGATAAACAAAACAACTCGTAAAAAATAAAGTTTATTTATAGAAAGGATTGTTTAAAATGTTAGACATTAAAGTAACTAAAACAAACGCTCCTAAGGAAAAACCTAAAAAGGGCGAAAAGCTTGGTTTCGGTCATATTTTTACCGACCATATGTTTGTTATGAATTACACTGAAGGTAAAGGATGGCACGATGCAAGAATAGTGCCTTACGGTGATTTATCACTTGCACCTTCATCTATGGTATTCCACTATGGACAGGAAATGTTTGAAGGTCTTAAAGCATACAAGGATGCTGACGGTAACGCAAGACTTTTCCGTCCTGATATGAATGCAAAACGTGCAAACGAATCAAATAAAAGACTTTGTATTCCACAAATTCCTGAAGAAGATTTTGTTCAGGCAGTTAGCGAAGTTGTTAAAATTGATAAAGACTGGATTCCTGAAGAAGAAGGTACAAGCCTTTACATCCGTCCTTTCGTTATTGCAACTGACTCTTTTTTAGGTGTTGCTCCTTCTAAAACATATCTCTTTATCGTAATTCTTTCACCAAGTGGTGCTTACTACGAAAGTGGTCTTGCTCCTGTTGGCATCTGGATTGAAGACGAATATGTAAGAGCTGTAAAAGGTGGTATGGGCTATGCAAAAACAGGTGGTAACTATGCTGCAAGCTTAATTGCTCAGGTTAAGGCTCACGACGATGGTTATTCACAGGTTCTCTGGCTTGATGGTGTTGAAAGAAAGTATATTGAAGAAGTTGGTGCTATGAACATCTTCTTTAAAATAGATGGCAAAATTGTTACACCTATGCTTAACGGAAGTATTCTTCCAGGTATTACAAGAAACTCTGTTATTCAGATTTGCAAAAGCTGGGGCTTGGAGGTTGAAGAAAGAAGAATTTCTGTTGACGAATTAATCGCTGCACAGAAAGAAGGCAGACTTGAAGAATGCTTTGGCACAGGTACTGCTGCTGTTATTTCTCCTGTAGGCAAACTTCGTTATGAAGATGACGTTATGGTAATTAACGGTGGAGAAATCGGCGAAATCAGCCAGAAACTCTACGATACCATTACAGGTATTCAGTGGGGCAAATGTAAGGATGAGTTTAATTGGTCAATAGTTCTTTAATTAACAAACGTATTACAATTTTTGCGGGACACTACGGAAGCGGAAAAACCAACATTTCAGTTAACTGGGCAATACATCTTGCGCAAGAAAATAAAAATGTTGCTATTGCTGACCTTGATATAGTAAATCCTTATTTCAGAACAAAGGACAGTGCAGATGTTCTGGAGGAAAAGGGTATTCGTCTTATCTCCTCCCCGTTCGCCAACACAAATGTTGACACCCCTGCACTCCCTGCAGAAGCATATGCTGTTCTTGAAAAAAATATAACAGGTATAATAGACGTAGGCGGTGATGACCGAGGCGCGCTCGCTTTGGGAAGATACACTCCAAAAATTCTGGAAGAAAATGATTATGAAATGCTTTTTGTAGTTAATTGTTTCCGACCATTAACCAGAACAGCTGTCGACTGTATTGCTGTTATGGCAGAAATTGAAGAAGCGGCAAAAATAAAATTTACAGGAATTGTCAATAATTCAAATCTTGGAGATATTACAACTGCTGAAGATGTATTTTCTTCATTTGATTATGCCAATGAAATTGCAGACAGAACAGGTCTTAATATAAAGATGACTACTGTCAGGGAAGCAATTTTTCAGGAAGTTGCCGCAAAATGTGAAAACGTATTTCCTTTGAAGCTCTATGTGAAACAATCCTGGAGCAGAGAATAAAAAAAATAATAATGTCATTTAAAAGGAGTTGAATATAAATGGCTAAAGTTACTTTTAACACCGAACTTTGTAAAGGATGCGGACTTTGTGTAGGAGCTTGTCCCAAAAAGATTGTATGTCTTTCAGAGTCTCTTAATGCTAAGGGTTATCACCCTGCAACAATCAGCGACCAGAGTGCTTGTATCGGATGTGCTTTTTGCGCTACTATGTGCCCTGATTGCGTTATTACAGTAGAAAAATAACGTTCAAAGCATTAAAAAATATGTTTTGTATTTGAGAAAGGAAAAAAGTTATGTCAGATAAAGTTTTGATGAAGGGCAACGAAGCCCTTGCCGAAGCTGCCATCATGGCAGGCTGTCATCATTATTTCGGCTATCCCATAACACCGCAGACAGAAGTTGCGGCATATATGTCAAAAAGACTTCCTAAAATTGACGGTGGTGTGTTTTTACAGGCAGAAAGTGAAATTGCTGCTATCAATATGGTAATGGGTGTTGCAGCAACAGGTAAAAGAGTTATGACCTCAAGCTCAAGCCCGGGAATTTCACTTAAGAGTGAAGGTATCTCTTACATAGCAGGCTGCGACCTTCCTGCTTTAATCGTAAATGTTCAGCGTGGCGGTCCTGGTCTTGGTGGTATTCAGCCATCACAGTCTGATTATTTTCAGGCAACAAAAGGCGGCGGCCATGGCGACTTCCATTTATTAGTATTAGCACCTAATTCCGTTCAGGAAATGGTTGACCTTGTATTTAAAGGCTTTGACCTTGCAGAAAAATACAGAATGCCTGCAATGCTTCTTTCAGACGGTACAATGGGTCAGATGATGGAACCTGTAAGTCTCGATATGGGCGAAGTTAAGAACTATGACAAATCATGGGCTGTTACAGGTACAAAAGGTGAAAGAAAACCTAATATTGTTAATTCACTTTTCTTAAAGCCTGAAGAACTTGAAGTATTTAACTTCAACAGATACGAAAGATACAAACAGATTGAAGAAAATGAAGTTATGTATGAAGAATACAGAATGGATGATGCAGAAATCTGTATAGTTGCTTTCGGTGTAGCATCCCGTGTTTCACAGAATGCTATTGACAAGGCTCGCCAGGAAGGTATCAAGGTTGGTATGATAAGACCTATCACACTCTGGCCATTCCCTAAAAAAGTATTAAACGAAGCTGCTGATAAAGTAAAAGCATTTATCTCAGTTGAACTTTCTATGGGTCAGATGGTTGAAGACATTCAACTTGCTACACAGTGTAAAAAGGATGTACTTCTCTGTAACAGAGTAGGCGGTATGATTCCTACAACAGAAGATGTATTAAATAAGATTTATGAAGCAAACAAGATTGGAGGCGTTAAATAATGGTAGTTTTTGAAAAACCTAAGGCACTTACAGATGCTCCTCTTCACTACTGTCCCGGATGTACTCACGGTATTATTCACCGTCTTGTTGCTGAAGCTTTGGACGAACTTGGTATAACAGGAAAAACAATCGGTGTTGCTCCTGTTGGATGCTCTGTTTTTGCATATAACTATTTTAACTGTGATATGGTTCAGGCTGCACACGGACGTGCTCCTGCTGTTGCAACAGGTGTTAAACGTTCCGACCCTGACAATATAGTATTCACATATCAGGGCGACGGTGATTTAGCTGCTATCGGTACTGCTGAAACAGTTCATTCTGCTGCAAGAGGCGAAAACATTACTGTAATTTTCGTTAACAATGCAATTTACGGTATGACAGGCGGTCAGATGGCTCCTACAACACTTCCGGGACAGGTTACACAGACATCCCCTTACGGAAGAGATGTAAATACAGTTGGTTACCCTGTTAAGGTTTGTGAAATGCTTTCAAACGTTGATGGTGCAACATATCTTGAAAGAGTTGCAGTTAACAATGTAAAGAATGTTAAAAAAGCTAAGGAAGCTATCAAAAAAGCTTTCCAGAATCAGGTAGAAGGCAAAGGCTTCTCTCTAATCGAAGTTCTTTCAACCTGTCCTACAAACTGGGGTCTTACACCTGATAAAGCTCTCACATGGCTTGAAGAAAATATGCTTCCTTACTATCCGTTAGGTGTTTATAAGGACAAATATGCAAAGGAGGAAAAATAAATGACACAACAGATTTTAATCGCAGGATTTGGCGGTCAGGGAATTCTGTTTTCAGGCAAGTTCCTCGCATATGAAGGTCTTTTGGAAGGAAAAGAAGTAAGCTGGCTTCCATCATACGGTCCTGAAATGAGAGGCGGTACCGCAAACTGCAGTATTATTTTAAGCGATACTAAAATCGGCTCACCTATTGTTTCAAACCCTGATATTTTAGTTGCTATGAATGCACCATCACTTGACAAATATGAAAGTGAAACAGTAAAAGGCGGATATATTTTCTGCGACAGCTCTCTTATTGAAAAGAAGGTCGAAAGAGATGATGTAAATACTTATTACATTCCTGCAACCCAGCTTGCATCAGACGAAAATCTTTCAGGTCTTGCAAATATGATAATTTTAGGCCACGTTATTAAGCACACAGGCGTTATTCCTTATGAGAATATCGAAATGACTATGAAAAAAGTTGTTCCTGCTAAAAAGCAGAACCTTTTAGAGCTTAATATGAAAGCTATTCAGCTTGGTTACGATTACGAGGCTTAATCTTGCGCAAGATTAATCAAACGGTCTTTAATTACATATTTTTATGTAACTGTTTAAGACAGAAAGGATAAGCAAATGACCGACCAGTTAAAAGAAATAGGTTTCAGACTCAGTGCACTTCGTGTAGATTGCAATTTAACTGAAGAAGAAATGGCTGAAAAAATGGGTATGAGCATCGAAGAATACGTTGCTTATGAAAATGGCGAAAGAGATTTTTCTTACAGCTTTTTATATAACGCAGCAGATGTTCTTGATGTTGAAATTCTTGATATTATGAGTGGCTCTTCTCCTACTCTCTCAACTTGTGCTTTTGTTAAAAAAGGAAAAGGCTTTACTATAAGTCAGGATAAATTCTGTGAATTCAAACATCTTGCATATACTTTCCGTAACAGAAAAGCTGACCCGTTATTGGTTACAGTTGAACCAACAGACAAAGAACCGAGAATGCATAGCCATGAAGGACACGAATTCAATTTCGTTGTTTCAGGCAAAATTAAATTCAATATTGGCGACATTTCATACGAAATGAGCAAAGGCGACAGTGTATATTTTGATGCTACTGTTCCCCACTCCGAAAATGCAATCGGCGACAAAAGTGCTCAGTTCATTGCAATAGTATTGAACAAATAAAAGAAAAAGGTTACCCTTTCACGGGTAACCTTTTTATATATCATCTGATTGAAAGCAATCGGATGATATTATTGTTTTACCTGCTTTTTCAGCATATTTGAGCGTTTTCCATGCTCCGCCGAATTCACGGTACACATAGCTTACTATATAGTCTGATTTATCTACCATCCAAAAATTTCGTTTTAGAATTGCTGCCTTGTAATGAACACGACCTAAATCGGGAATAATTATTTCATCATATAGTCTTTCAAATTCTTCTTTTTCTTTATTCATTTTTACACTAAAATATGGTGATATCCAATATAGCTTTATATCATACTTTGTTTTTAATGACCTGACTGCCTTTTCACAAAGCTTGTCAAACTCTCCCATATTTCCACTATAAAAGGTATCTACTCCTTTATTCTCAATTAAATCTTTAATAATCATATATACATTTTCATAAACATCTTTTACATAAACTTCTCTGTGTCCGCAAAATGTAGCTATCATAATATTTGCTCCTTTTAGTACTTATAAGTTCTACAGCAAACACTATACACTAAATTTATGGTATTGTCAATAGTACATATTAATACTAAAGGATGTGTACTATGTATTTTCAACGATTAAAGGATTTAAGAGAAGACCTTGACCTTACACAGGAAAATATTGCAAATATTTTAAAAATTCAACAAACTGTTTATTCAAGATACGAAAGAGGTGTTCAAAACATTCCATTGGAACATCTTCTTACACTTGCAGATTTTTATAAAACTTCTACCGATTATATCTTAGGCAGGACTAACGAAACAAAACCTTATCCAAAAATTAAAAAATGTTAAAGGGATTAATCGAGGTGAACTAATATGCATTATAAAATCCGAGACCTGAGAGAAGACAGAGATTTAAAGCAAAAAGATATAGCCGAAATGCTTCACATTCATCAGACCACATATTCTGACTACGAATTAGGTAATTTAAATATTCCTATTTCAGTTCTTTCACAACTTGCAGATTTTTACGAAACAAGCATTGACTATCTGGTTGGCAGAACAAATGAGAAAAAACCTTATCCTAAAATTAAGAAAATATAAAAGAAGGACTGTAAAATTTTACAGTCCTTAGTTTTGGGAATATGAACTTTTTTACATTCCCTACTGTCTGTCTGTAACATTTTCCGTAGCATATAGCTCTTCCCGACAGACGGTACACATTTAATGTACAGTTATATTATATGCCTATTTTATTTTTATATTAAAAAAGATTTGAGAAAATCTCAAATCTTTTTTAATCCTATTCTTCTGTAATTTCTTCGATTTCTTCTGCAGTTTCTGTTTCTTCATTAAATTCTTCAACAGTTTCCTGAACTGCACCACAATCACCTTCACAGGAAGCACAGTCAAAACCGCAACCTTCTTCGTCTTCATCGAAATAAACGTCATCATCATAAATAAGTTCTTCAAGCTTGGACATCTGGATTGCTCCTGCAAAACCGATTGATGCAATTGCTGTAATAATTACACCTGTTGCAATAAGTATATATTTAAGTACAATTAATGCAGTGTAGCCTGATGTCTCAAACAGTGCCTGCACCAAAGATGCATCGGATGTAATTAAAAATGATTTAAATTCCGATGCAGAATCGGGTACATTTAAGAATATACCTACAAAAACCGTAACCACACCAACAACAAGCCATACAAGGCTTACAATTGCTTTAATACTCAGCTTATTTTCTTTCATAACTAAAGTCCTTTCTGTTTTTTATATATACTAACACACAAATGTGAAAATTTCAAGATTTTTTCAGATATTTAATAATATCAGAGGGGTGATTTGCAATAAAATCAGCTCCGTTTTCAAGCAATTCTTTTTCGTCTCGAAAACCCCAGGTTACACCCACAGTAAATGCATTTGTATTTCTGCCTGTTTTCATATCTGTTCCTGTATCTCCTACATAAATACACTCGTCAGGCTTCACGCAAAAATCTTCAAGTTCTTCGAATACAGCTGTAGGGTCGGGCTTAATGGCTACATTTTCACGTTGTCCGTAAACTCTGTCGAAAGTACCCTGTGGAAAGAAATGGTCAACTATCTGAACAGTTGTAGAATGAGGCTTATTTGAAACGACACCAAGCTTAAAGCCTTTTTCTTTAAGATAATCTATAAGTTCAAAAATCCCGTCATAAACAACTGTTAAATATGTAAAATCATTATCATAGGTAGTATTATATTCAATAAGTACTTTCTGATAAACTTCCTCATCATCACAATTATTCTCTACAAGCATTCTTCTCACAAGCTTTTTTGCACCGTTTCCTACCATAATTTTATATTTTTCTTTTTCTATAGAATTAAGTCCGTATTTTTCCAATGCCTTATTTGCAAAATAAGAAATTGACGAAAGAGTATCTGTCAAAGTTCCGTCCAAATCAAAAATTGCCGCTTTAAACATTTATATTACTCCTTTTTATGAAAAATTACACCTGTCTGAAATTTTTAATTTGTTTTAAAATTAATTCCCGTGCTTTAACAGCACGGGAAAGTTAATTCATTATCAATCACTTGAATATGGAAGAAGAGCGATATGTCTTGCTCTCTTGATAGCTTCAGTAAGCTGTCTCTGGTGCTTTGCACATGTACCTGTAATTCTTCTTGGAAGAATCTTAGATCTTTCAGAAACAAATCTTCTTAACTTAGCAGTATCCTTATAATCGATAAATTCTGCCTTATCAACACAGAACTGACAAACCTTTTTCTTAGGTTTTCTTCTCTGAATCTTGTCTTTGTAGTTTTCTTTAACTTCTGACATTAGTTACACCTCCGTTTAAAATGGTAATTCATCATCCGGTACAACTTCAAAATCCGGATTAGTCTGAGGCTGTTGTGCGTTGTTCTGAGGATTTAAAGGAGCCTGAGATACAAAACCTGCATTATCTCCTGCTTCACGCTTTGATTCAACAAAGCTTACTTCATCTGCAACAACTTCTGTTACATAATGTCTTTTGCCCTCATTATCGTCCCAGGTACGGGTCTGAATCTGACCGCATACAGCCATAGGTCTGCCCTTTGTAAAGTACTTGGACACAAATTCTGCAGTGCTGCGCCATGCAACAATGTTAATAAAATCTGTTCCTCTTTCTTCACCCTGACGAGCAAATTTTCTGTCTACTGCTAAAGTAAACGTTGTAACTGCTACATTAGATGGTGTGTACTTAAGCTCAGGGTCTTTGGTCAATCTGCCGATTAAAATAACCTTATTAAGCATTTATTCTACCTCTTATCTTTCATCCTGGTTAATTACTATTTACCTGATGATACCGTCAGTAATTTTGAACTGTCTGCTTAATTCAGCAGGGAATGATGCATCTGCAGTGAATTCTACAAGTACATAATAACCCTCTGTAAGGTAGTTAATTGGGTAAGCAAGTCTTCTTTTGCCCCAGTCGTCAACCTTAACGATTTCACCTGCATTTGCAATTAATGACTTAAACTTTTCAACCAATGCTGCAACCTGTTCTTCGCCCTTTGTTACGTCAATAACAAAGATTGATTCATACTTATGAGTTTTAACCATTTAAAAACACCTCCTTCTGGACTCTGACTTGTATTTTACATACAAGTAAGGATAATGTGCAAATTAGCACCAATACATTTTACTATAAAACAACACTTTTGTCAAGCATTATTTTACAACATTTTACATTGCATTACTATGCTTTTCAAATTTCTTGCCATTGATATCTTCCAAAGTTTCAATATGATTTAAAGCGCTTCCTGTACCTACAGCTACACAGCTTACTGCATCATTGGCAACCTCAACTTTTATACCTGTTTCTCTCTGCAGAAGTAAATCAAGACCGTAAATAAGACTTCCTCCACCTGTCAGGAGTATTCCTCTTGTGCTGATATCACCGATTAATTCAGGAGGTGTATTTTCCATTACCTGGTGAATAGCTTCGCAAATCTGTGAAACAGGTTCTTCCAAAGCTTCAAAGGTTTCATCCGATGTTATTGTTATTGTCTGTGGAAGACCTGTTACTAAGCTTCTGCCTTTAACAGTACAGCTTATTGTTTCATCTCTAAAATATACACTGCCTACCTGTTTTTTAATTTCCTCTGCTGTTCTTTCGCCAATAGCAATATTATATTTCTTCTTAAGATATTTAACAATAGCTTCATCAAACTTGTCCCCTGCAACCTTTATTGATTCAGATGTAACAATTCCGCCAAGAGAAATAACAGCCACGTCTGTTGTTCCTCCGCCTACGTCTACAATCATTGAACCATAAGGCTTGGAAATATCAATGCCTGCACCAATTGCTGCGGCTATTGGTTCTTCAATGAGATGCACAGAACGGGCACCTGCGTGAAGTGTTGCATCAATTACAGCTCTTTGTTCAACCTCAGTTACTCTGCTTGGCACGCAGACAATAACACGGGGTTTGAAAAGCTTTGAAGAATTAACCTTTCCAAGAAAATATTTAATCATCTTTTCGGTTGTTTCATAGTCGGAAATAACACCATCACGAAGAGGTCTTATAGCCACGATATTGCCAGGAGTTCTGCCAAGCATTTCCTGTGCTTCCAATCCTACTTTAACAACCTTTCCTGTAGTTTTTTCAATAGCAACCACCGAAGGCTCGCGAATAACAATTCCTTTATCTTTAACATAAACAAGAACACTTGCAGTTCCTAAATCGATACCGATATCGTTACCAAAGCCTACAAGCTTTTTTAAAAATTCCAACATTTTTTTATTTCCTTTCTAATTTTAGCTTTAACAACCAATACTCAAGACGCCTTTAGTGTTGGTTGTTAAGGCTACAGATAACTACACAGTTTAATTATAACCTATATTTTCAAAAAATCAACTCTTTTTTTGAAAAATATTGCGTAATCAACCAAAAAGTGATATACTGTTAAGAAAGGAATGATTTATTGTGGCTATTAAAGATAATATAGAAAAAATAAAAAAAATCACTGATGAAAAAAATGCTCTTTTGCTTGTTGTAAGCAAATATCACACACCTGAAGAGATTTTGGAATGTTACAATAACGGCATTCGTGATTTTGGCGAAAACAAGGTTCAGGATATGGTTGCTAAGATGGAAATTCTTCCAAAGGATATAAACTGGCATCTTATCGGTCATCTGCAAAAAAACAAAGTTAAATACATAGTAGGAAAAACCAAACTTATTCATTCTGTTGATTCGATAGAGCTTGCTGAGGAAATTTCCAAACGAAGCCAAAAGGAAGGAATTGTTACAGATTGCTTAGTGCAGGTCAATTCCACAGGTATTGATGAACGTTTCGGTGTTCCTTATGATGAGCTTGGTGTATTTTTGGAAAAAGTTTCAAAAATTCCAAACATTAATATAAAAGGTTTAATGGGGATGGCACCTATTACCGACAATCCCTCCCCTTTTTTTGAGGAATTAAAAAAAGCTTTTGATAAATACGATGGAATTTACTACACCAGAGGCATTCTTTCGATGGGTATGAGTGGAGATTTTATCGAAGCATTAAATTGCGGAAGCACGTTGGTACGTGTAGGCAGCAAGATTTTTGAATAGAAAGGAAAATGCAATATGAAATACGTTATAATTTTAGGAGACGGTATGGCAGATTTCCAAAATGAGAATTTAGGAAACAAAACTCCTCTTGAGTGTGCATCAAAGCCTACTATAGATTTTTTGGCTAAAAAAAGTATCGCAGGTATGGTTAAGACTGTTCCCGACGGCATGAAGCCCGGAAGCGATGTTGCTAATCTTTCAGTTATGGGTTACGAACCTGACAAGTATTATACAGGTCGTTCACCATTGGAAGCTGTAAGTGCAGGTGTTCCTTTGGAAGACACCGATATTGCGTTCCGTGTTAATCTTGTTACTTTGTCAAACGATGATGTTTACGAAGATAAAACAATGATAGACTACTCCTCTGACGAAATTACTACTCAGGAAGCAACAATTCTGATAAACGACCTTGCAAAAGAATTAAACACAGACACTTTAAAGCTTTATCCGGGATTTTCTTACAGACATATTTTAGTGTGGAAAAATGGTAAGCTTACATTTAATCTTACCCCTCCTCACGATATTTCTGACAAGAAAGTTACAGACCACCTTCCAAAAGGCGAAAACTCTGATGTGCTTTTCGAACTTATGAAAAAGAGTGTTGACATTCTAAAAACACATCCTGTTAATCTTGACAGAATAAAAAGAGGTTTAAGACCTGCTACAAGTATGTGGATATGGGGTGAGGGAAGCAAAACGGTTCTCCCAAGCTTTGAAAGCCTTTACAATGTAAAAGGTGCTGTTGTTTCGGCTGTTGACCTTATCAAGGGAATAGGTGCAAGTGCGAAACTTACTGTTGCAGAGGTTGAAGGTGCTACAGGAAATATTCATACTAACTTTGATGGTAAAGCTCAGGCATCTCTCGAGCTTTTAAAAGATAATGACTTCTTATATGTTCATCTTGAAGCTCCTGATGAATGTGGACACAGAGGTGAAATTGAGAACAAAGTTAAATCTATTGAGATTATTGATGAAAAAATTGTAAAACCAATTTATGAATATCTTAAAAACAGTGGTGAAGATTATAAAATTGCAATTCTTCCTGACCATCCTACCCCGCTTTCTATCAAGACTCATGTGAGCGACCCTGTTCCTTTCATAATTTACGACAGTACAAAGGAAGTAAACGGAATCGAAACATATACCGAAGAAAACTGCAAAAAGACATCTTTATATGTTGAAAAAGGAAAAGAAATTGTAGAAATGCTCTTTAATTAAAAATATGCGTACTCCAAATGGAGTACGCATATTTTAATGCTTAGTTCCTTTTTTCTTTTCTACTTTCTTTTTGTTGCCTTTTTCGTCCATTATATACACATTGCTTAATGTATTTTCCAAGCCTTGTCTGAACGACTTTATATACTGAGCACGAAGCTGCGCCTGCTCTGCTTTTTCTTCTTCAGTCAAACCTTCTTCTCTTGACTTTTTTGCAAGAAAATTAATTCTTTTCAACAATTCCTGTGTCATAAACTCACCTCAGTTTCGATTTATTGTATCACAAAAAGGCAAGTTTGTAAAGTTTAAACAACTGCTTAACACAAATAAGGTTCATCCCAAAGCTTAAGAGTCTGACCGAGGCCTGATTTTTTTATGTTTTTAATATATACTGTTAAAAAAGGAGGTCATTATGAATATAGTATCAAAAATTAAGGACAACCTTGAAAAAATGACAAAGTCAGAATATAAAGTTGCTTTATACTGTCTTGGCAACTTAAAAGATTTTGCTTTCGATACATTGGATGTGATTGCTGAAAAAATTGAAACAAGTACTACATCTGTTATAAGATTCTGCAGAAGAATGGGATTTTCAGGCTATAAAAGTTTTCAGGATGAAGTTCGCTCAGGCTTCAAATACGAACCTGACCTTCCCGATAAATTAAAGAGAACCCTTAACAATAACAACGAAGATAAATTGATAGCAAAGACTGTGGAAAAAGGAATAACTTGTGTAGAAAAGACTTTCAGTGAGCTTCCTGAAGAAAGATTTTACGACTCAATAAACATTCTTGATAACTGTAAACGTATATTTTGTTTTGGTATGAAAGAATCATTCGCTCTGGCTCATTATGCATACACAAGATTTCTTACTGTAAGAAACAATGTATTTATGCTTAGCGCAGGATACAATGGTGAAATAGAATCAATTTTAAGTCTGAACAAAAATGATGTATGTATATTTTTCCTTTTCCATCGCTATACAAAGCATTCTCTTAAAATTCTTGAAATGCTTAAAAAGCAAGGTGTAGTTGTTATCCTTATAACTTCTCCCCCTCTCGATTTAGTGAAAGATAGCGCTGATATTCTTCTTCCCTGCTGTGTAGATGCTGACGGAATTAAAAACTCATCTTTGGCACCCGTTTGTCTTACGGATTGTCTTTGCAATGTACTTGCAGTTGCAGGTGGAGAAAAAGCCCTCGAATATATGAAGAAATCTGAAGCTCTTTTCAAAGAAATTTTATTTTAGGTGAATTATGAACAAACAACTTATAAAAGGATATACTTTCATCATTGCCAGTGCAGTTATTTTCGGGCTTATGCCTCTTATGGCGAAATTTATTTACACCGAGGGGGTTAACCCACCTACCCTTGTATTTTTAAGAAATATCATTTCGGTTCCGATTCTGGCAATTTTAGCTTTGGCAACAAAAATCTCTTTGACAATCCATCCAAGAGCCATACTTCCCATAAGTTTAATTGCACTTATGGGATGCTGTATAACACCTCTTCTTCTGTTTTCTTCATATAAACACATTCCATCGGGAACTGCTACAGTTTTTCATTTTATATATCCTGCTGTTGTAATCTTAGGAGAAGCTATCTTTTTAAAAAGCAAAATAAAACACGCACATTGGCTAAGTATATTTTTATGTCTTGCAGGTATAGCATTATTTTATAATCCTGATGACAGTATTAATCTAACAGGCAGCATTTTAGCTCTTTTATCAGGAGTAACATATGCTTTATACATTATTCTGCTCTCAGGGTTCAAATTTAAAAAAATAGCAGGATTCACTTTCAGCTTTTATGTTGCATCTGTCTGTTCTCTGATAATGCTGATAATATGTGTGTACACCAAACAGCTTATGCTTCCAACATCTTTAAAAGGTTGGTTGTGGGCTTTTGTATTTTCCGTTTCTTTGAATGTTGGAGCAATAGTGCTTTTTCAAAAAGGTACATTCTTAATCGGTGGTGCCCGTGCATCAATTCTAAGCACCTTTGAACCTATAACAAGTATTTTTGCGGGAATAATTGTATTTAACGAGGCAATAACCTTATTTACCAGCATAGGAGCAATCCTTGTAATAGGTGCAAGTATTTTAATTGCTATTGCCGATATAAAAAATAATTTATCTTAATCTATTGAAAAATTTTCAAAAAAGTGATATAATGCTTTTAAACTTAATAAACGGGAGCTTGTATAACAGGCTGAGAGGAAGGTGCGACCTTCGACCGAGAACCTGATTTGGATAATGCCAACGTAGGGATGCCTGATACGTAGTACCAGGAGGAACAGAGAACTTTTAGGAAGTTACCAAATCGGTAACTTCCTTTTTGTTTGGCAAGGTTTGTTATTAAGTTAATAAACAGCCGGACTACGGCAGAAAGAGGTAAATTATGTTAGAAAAATGTCTTAAAAATGTAAAGGAAAAAGCACCACTTATTCACAACATTACAAACTATGTTACAGTTAACGATGTTGCTAATGCTCTGCTTGCATCAGGTGGGAGTCCAATTATGTCGGATGAGCCGGACGATGTTTCGGATATTACATCTATCTGCGGAGGACTCAACATCAACATTGGAACACTGAACAAAAACAGCATAGAAGCTATGTTTGTTTCCGGTAAAAAGTCAAAAGAACTCGGTCATATTGTCCTTCTTGATCCTGTAGGTGCAGGTGCCAGCAAACTCAGAACAGAAACTGCAATTAAAATTATGGATGAAATTAAGCCTGATATTATTAGAGGTAATATATCAGAGATTAAAACTCTTGCTCTCGGAAGTGGAACAACAAAGGGTGTAGATGCAGATTCTGCTGACGTTGTAACAGAACTAAATCTTGATTCAATGGTCGAATTTGCAAAATCATTTTCAGCAAAGAGTGGGGCAGTCATTGCAATAACCGGTGCGATAGATTTGGTAGCAGACAGTAAAAAATGCTATATAATCCGAAATGGTTCACCTATGATGAGTCGTATCACAGGAACAGGATGTATGCTTTCAGGCTTAGCTACTGCCTATGCAGTTGCAAATCACCATAACATAACTGAAGCTGTTGCTACAGCCGTATGCCTCATGGGACTTGCAGGTGAGATTGGTGTATCAAATATGAAAGATAGCGAAGGAAATTCAAGTCTTCGCAATCACATTATAGATGCTATATATAATATGGATGCAAACACATTGAATAAAGGAGCAAAATATGAAGTTCGATAAAAATTCATTACTCTTATATGCAGTAACCGATCGTGCATGGCTTAACGGTAAAACCTTATGTGAACAGGTTGAGAAAGCAATAAAAGGGGGCGTTACAGTTGTTCAGCTTCGTGAGAAAAACCTTGATGAAGAAAGTTTCTTAATTGAAGCCATACAAATACAGAATCTCTGCAGAAAGTACAATATACCATTTATCATCAACGACAATGTCGAAATTGCAAGAAAGATAAATGCAGACGGTGTTCATGTAGGACAGAGTGATATGAAAGCCGGAAATGTAAGGGAAATTCTTGGAGAAGATAAGATACTTGGTGTATCAGTTCAAACAGTAGAACAGGCTCTGCTTGCTGAAAAAGAAGGGGCAGATTATCTTGGTGTGGGCGCTGTATTTCCCACAGGCTCAAAGGCGGATGCATACGAAGTAAGCCACGAAACACTTAAAGCGATATGTGAGGCTGTAAGTATACCCGTTGTTGCTATTGGCGGCATTGGAGTAAGTAACATTTTAAAACTTACAGGCACCGGAATATGTGGCGTTGCTGTTATCAGTGCCATATTCGCTGCAGAAAATATTCAAAAAGCAACTACAGAATTAAAAAAATTAACAAAACAGGTGGTCCAATATGATTAAAGGTGCAATATTTGATTTAGACGGAACCATTCTTGATTCTATGTTTATCTGGGATACAATCGGAGAAGATTATCTTCGCTCTCTTGGAAAAGAACCAAAAGAAAATCTCGCAGAGACTTTTAAGGCATTTACACTTAGGCAAGCTGCAGCATATTATCGAAACAATTATGGCATTGATCTTTCTGCTGAGAAAATTGTAGAAGACATAAATAATATGGTAGCTGAAATATATCGCACAAAAGTAGTTCTTAAACCTGGTGTAAGTGATTTTTTAAAAAGATTACAAGTGTCCGGTGTGAAAATGTGTGTTGCAACAGTAACGGATAGATCTATTACGGAAGATGTGTTGACACGATTGAATGTTCGTAATTACTTTTCTGAAATATTCACCTGTGCCGAAGTTGGATATAATAAAGAAACACCGGAAATTTACAGAGAAGCCTTAAAACAACTTGGAACTGCAAAGACCGAAACAGTAGTTTTTGAAGATGCTTTTCACGCTGTGAAAACTGCCAAAGAAGATGGTTTTAGGGTTGCCGCAATTTATGATTCGCACGAACCAAATCAAAATGAAATGAAAGAAATTTCAGATTATTACATAACAGATTTTGGAAGTTTTTGCTTTAAGACAAAAATGAAAACCACACTTTCTATTGCAGGTAGTGATTCAATCGGTGGTGCAGGTATTCAGGCAGATATTAAAACTATAACAATGCATGGTGTTTATGCAATGAGTGCAATTACAGCACTTACTGCTCAAAACACTCTTGGTGTAAAGGCAATTTTAAATTCAACACCTGACTTTCTGACAGAACAAATTGATGCAGTATTTGAAGATATATTCCCTGATAGTATAAAAATAGGTATGGTATCATCAAGTGAATTAGTTGACGTAATCGCAGAAAGATTAAAATATTATAATGCTAAAAATATTGTTGTAGACCCTGTAATGGTAGCAACAAGCGGCTCTGTGCTTACAAAAACAGATACAATAAAAACTCTGGTTACAAAGTTACTGCCTATTGCGACGCTTGTAACTCCAAACATTCCTGAAGCAGAAATTTTATCCCAAATAAAAATAAACAATAGTGATGATATGATAAAAGCAGCCAGATATATCGGAGAAAACTTTGGTTGTAGTGTCCTGCTAAAAGGTGGACATAACATCAATGACGCAAATGATCTACTGTACGAAAATGGCAGACTTACATGGTTTAACGGTAAACGAATTGATAATCCGAATACTCATGGAACAGGATGTACTTTATCCAGTGCCATTGCATCAAATCTTGCGAAAGGTAATAGCCTTGTCGAATCGGTTAAAAAAGCAAAAAAATACGTTACCGATGCTCTTTTGTATGGCCTTGATTTAGGAAAAGGCTCCGGTCCCCTTAATCATGCTTTTGTTATAGACAGAGGTATCTAAATATCAATCTAACTCCAAAATATCCACAACAAAATCATATGTTTCTTACGGGCTTCAAATCCTCTCATATATAAAAAGACCTGCTAAATAAAGTCAAGAGAACTTTTAAGAATCTTAAAAATTTTTTAAGGAAATAACAGTATGGCAAACAGACCGGCATTTAAAAGTGTCGGTCTGAAATTTATTCAAAAATAATTCTATGAGTTTAAATAAGCTTCCTTAACTCTTGACTAATAAATTCGCAAGAATTTGTTTAGTGCTGCAATTTTAGCAACTTTTAATGCCTTACCTTCGCTTTCTTTTTTAGTTAGATATTTATAAAGTGCATTATCATTTGAGGTCGTACAACCTTTAGAATCTCATATCCTGTTTTTCTAAGTGATGCATAACCTCTCTTAGTGATTTTTCGATTGCTTGCACGAAATTCGCCCGATTCGTATGGTCAACCTTTTTGCTTTTATTTCTTCTGCAAGATACATCTTAAATCCGTATCTTGTAAGAAACGCAGGCAGTTCCTTATGCATTTTATCTTGTAGCTTTGACTGATTTTTAAGTATAGTTTTCTTCCATACAAAGGTATATTTATTAGCATTCGCTTCAATTTTAGTTCCATCTACAAAAAGATTTTCACAGGATAATTCATCATAGTCTTTCAGTAACAGGATAACCTGATTAAAAAGATTGTCAATGATATCTTTTAATCTTGCACTTCTGAAACGTGCTATTGTGTTATGGTCAGGTACTTTTGCTCCTTCCCAAAGATACATAAGATTAATTGAGAAAACCAGTTGATAATTATTTGTTTTTGTTGTATAATCTACTTGTATTTTTGAATTACTAGTCATATTTCATTATGCCACAAAAGCCGCAAAGTTTCCATACTTCTGCGGCTTTTCGTATGCAAAAATTTAGAGCTGCCTCACTTTTTTTAGTGAGACAGCCCCTGCTCAGTTCGTCCGTTCTAACTCTTTTTTCTATCCCCTGACTTTTTACTTTGCAAAAAATGTTCTTATCAAATTGCCGAATAATACCATTTATTTGGATTTGAAGAATATTTCGGAATATAATGAAGAAGATTTATGGTTTACAGTATAGGTTTTATTACGTATAATTGAAGTACAGAACCATTGGGGATGATTATATTATGAAGTCATATTTAAAACACAAAATATTAAATCTTATAGAGATAAAAGAGCTTACTGCAGTTGAATATCCTGATTTTGACGGTAAGTATAAAGACTATCTTGATAAGCATGATTTTTGGGAGCTTTGCTTTGTGGAAAAAGGCGAAATCAAGCTTAGGGTTGAAGATGGGTCTCAAATTCTTACGGAAAACACTCTTATTATAATTCCACCTGATAAGACTCATTCATACTGTTATATAAACGATGAGGACAACAAGGCTTTTGTTGTGTGCTTTCAATGTTTGTCTCAGGCGCTTAATCCTCTTGCGGGAATAAAGTTTGATTTGAATTTGGAAAATTATAACTGTATGAAAAAAATTATTTCGGAAACCAAATTAACTTTTCGTATGAACGAAAATGAACTTTTCGAAGTTGTACCAAATCCTGTTATCGGCGGTCAGCAAATGATTATACTGTACCTTGAATGTCTTCTTATAAATCTTCTTCGACACCTTGCATCAAAGGAAAAATCAGGGATTGTTTTTCTTGACGAAGATAATTTCAACAAAAATCTTGTTAATGAAATAATTTTATATCTTAAACGTAAAGTCAGCGAGAAGCTTTCACTGGATGAAATATGTGAGAGATTTAACTATTCAAAGTCGTTTTTGTGTAAAACATTTAAAATGCAAACAGGAGATACTGTTATAGCTTTCTTCAACAAACTGAAGATTGAGGAAGCGAAAAACCGTCTTACGGAAACAAATCAGAATATAACTGCAATTGCATATTCATTAGGTTTTCAGGAGGTTAAGTATTTCGATTATACTTTTAAAAAGTATACAGGCGTTTCTCCTGCATCATATCGCAAAGGGGTGAAAAACATATGATAACAACAGTACTTGGTGAAATAGATGAAAAGGATTTAGGCGTTACCTCGTCTCATGAGCATATTTTTATTGATATGCGTAACTGTGTAGATGTTCACGAAAATCCACCTGAATTTTTCTATGATAAAGTAACAGCAGAAAACCGTGTTGAAGTTTTAGTTGACCCATATGCAATACTTGACAATGCTCTGCTTGATAATTTTGACGATGCAAAAGACGAACTTATGTATTTTAAAAAGCACGGAGGACAGAGTATAATTGATTGTACTTCCGATGAAATAGGAAGAGATCCCATTGCAATGAAACGTTTGTCAGAACAGACGGGAGTAAATATTATTTTGGGATGTGGTCATTACTACCATAAAGCTCATTTTGATTATGTTAAGGATGCATCTGTTTCGACCCTTGCAGATGAAATGCGAAAGGATATTTTAGTCGGTATTGGCGACACAGATATAAAAGCAGGAATAATCGGTGAAATCGGAACAAGCGCTAATGTTACCGATGACGAAAAAAAGGTTTTGAATGCAGCAGGAATTGTAGGCGCAGAAACAGGAAAAGCAGTTCACGTACATACCGATTTATATACCGAAAACGGTTTTGAAATTATTGATATTCTGACTAAAAACGGAATGAAACCTGAAAAAATATGTATAGACCATATAGATGTTCTTCTCAGGCCTGATTATGTACGTGCACTTCTCGAAAGAGGAGTATATGTTGAATTCGATAATTTCGGCAAAGAGTTTTATGTATCAAAAACAAACCGTTTTGCTTATGATTTAGAAAGAATACAGCTTTTAAAAAATCTTATAGATGAGGGCTATGGCGAAAAAATTCTCGTTTGTAACGATATATGCCTTAAAACTATGTGGAAAAAATATGGCGGCGATGGCTACTCTCATATATTAAGAGCAGTAAAATATATGGCGCAGGAAAACGGTATTGACGAAAAAACTTATATGTCGTTATTAACAGACAATGTTAAAAATTTTATAGCATCTGTATAACGGTTACCTGAACGGTTCTCGTTATTACAAAAAGGGGTTGAATTTATGCTTGAGGAATATCTGTATAAAATCGGATTTGAACTCGAAGATATAAGCTTTATATTATCACATAACGAAAGCTATGCAGAAGTGATTGAACCTATTGTTGAAGAATACATAGTAAATTTAAAAACGGAGCCTTTTGTACAATATCACCGTAACGAAAGAGAATTATCCTTTAAAAAGGCTGAAATGTTTTTAAAACAAATTCACAAAAAGCTCCCCGGCGAGAATGAATATGTATTGAATTTGCTTTTTTGGCTTAACTGTATTCCTTATCTTCACGAAGCATATAGAAAGCTTTGCATAAGAGATGAGATTTTTTATGACTCGATGAAAGACCTTTTGTATAAAGTAAGAGAGTGCAAAAAAATTTATGGCATTTGCGGTGTGTTTGTTAATTGGTTTTTCCTTTTCTTTGAGCTGAAAGAATTTGCTTTGGGACGACTGCAGTACGAAGTGTATCAATTTGATTATGAAGAATATGTTTGTTCGAATGTGAAGATAAAAAAGGGAGACAGGGTTTATTTCTGTCATATTCCATCAAGTGGTACACTTACATGTGATATGTGTATGGATTCCTTTCAAAAGGCATATGAATTTTTCAAGACCGATATTTCAGGGGATATAATTCCTATAATATCTCACACATGGCTTTTATACAAACCATATATCGACAATGTTTTCCCTGAAAAGTCAAATATCAGGAAATTTGCCGATATGTTTGATGTAATCAATACTACAAGTACAGGTAATGTTTTTGATGACAGCTGGAGAATATTTAATGTAATGTATAAAGGTACAACAAGGAATTTGCCTACCGATAATACTTTAAGACGGAATTTTGTTGAATACATAAATTCAGGTGGAGATTTTGGATATGGATATGGCATAATTCTTTATAACGGAAAAGAGAAAAAAATTATAAATGTTTAATAAATTTATGATAAAGGAGAAAAAAATTATGAATAATTTTCCAACTATTGAAGGTAAGGAATATTTAGAAAGAGTAAATGCTCTTCGAGGTGAAATGGCAAAAAGAGGAGTTGACATTGTTGTCGGCTTTTCAAATCTTCTTGAAATTGCAATAGTCCGTTACTATTGTGGTTTCGCACCGGTAAACGAAAGTTCTGCAATCATTATTCCCTCCAGTGGTGAAGTAACGGTTTGCAGTGGTCAGGCATCATACGACTATTGCTTAATACAGAACAAATTACCCGAAAGCCGTATTGCGATCTTGCCTGAAATCGGCGAAGTAAGCGGTTTTGAATACAACACAGAAGGACAGCTTGATTTTGCTGAGCTTTTCAAACAGATAAAAGCTGAAAACCCCAATGCTAAAAAAATAGGTTTTATCGGCAGACTTATTTTCCCGTCAATTATTATGGATAAGTTAAGACGCGTATTTAGTGATGCAGAAATAGTTGACTTTGACGATGTACACTATGAACAGAGAATCAGAAAAAGTCCTGCAGAAATCGAAATTCTTAAGACCAACTGGAATATGGTTTCCGATATGTTTGAAGCAGTTATGCCTAAAATTGAAGTTGGTATGACAGAACGCTACATAGAAGGTATGTTCGAAGCTGAAATGATGAAATTAGGAGCGGAGAGCTATGTTCAGTCCTTTGCGCCAATGGTTGCGACAGGACCCGTTAATTCACATATCAGTATGAGCAGAAACACTTTAAGAACAATTAAAGAAAGCGAAATTATAAACATCGGTGCAGGTGTATGCTACGAAGGTTATAATGGTATTATCTGTTCACCGTTGGTTCTTGGTGAAGTACCCCAAAAGATTAAGGATGCTGTTATGTGCGCCTACGATGCACTTAACTATGCATCAGCAAAAATGGAGCCGGGTACACCTTGCGATGTTGTGCTTAATGCATATACAGATTATTTAACAAAATACGGTTACATTGATTACTGCCCATACGGAAGTCTTCATAGCACAGGTATGCTTGAATGTGAAGCACCAACCTTTACAGTAGATAATAAGCGTGTAATTGAAGAAAATATGGCAATTTGTATAGATGCTTACTTTAAGGGTATGGAGTGGGGGTCATTCAGAGTTGAAGACTGCTACTTAATCACTTCAAACGGTGCTAAACGTATGACAACCTATAACGATAACGCAATCCCCAAATTATTCAAATAAGGAGAAAAGAAAATGGAAAAAGGTAAGAAAAACTGGGTGTTTTGTGATGGATATCTTCCACCAAAAGGAGATAATCCTGAATTTGAGGGACACGAAGCATTGATGATAACAAATTTAAACGATGAAAAGGCAACTATTGAATTAGTATTTGTTTTTGAAGACAAAGACCCTGTAAAGGGAATCTTTGTAACCCTTGATGGTATGAGAACAACCTGTATAAGACTTGATAAGCCACTTGGCGACCAGAAGCTTATGTTGGGCGAGTCTGTACAGTATACAGTATGGGTAAAAAGCGACGTTCCTGTATGTGCTTGCTTCGGAAGACTTGACGTAAGGCAGACAAATATGGCATACTATAGTGTAGAAGGTTGTACATTCTGATATGTAAACAGTAATAAACAGAGAGGTAATACATATGGATATAAACAATGTTGGTGGTATGTATGGAAAAGAGGGCAATTTCTGGAACAACATACCCGAGGGCTTTGAGAACTTTGTATGGATTGAATTAATCGGCTTTGATAACGAAAAGACTGATTGTGGCGTAAGTGATTTTTTGAGCAAAACAGGTTTTGTTCCTGATGGTGTATTTCTCCTTGTTACCAGTGTTGATATTGTAAATACTCATAAAGGTTTAGAAAACGAATATGAGCTTGATGAATATTTTTGCTCATATGTGGCACACCCCTTTAATGATGAACGCAAAAGACAGTGCTGGACTAATTTTCAGCTTAAAAGACTTGTCGATTCACTCCATAATTACGGTATCGAAAGCTATATAAGTATGTTTGATTATATGAGTCCAAAAGCAGAATTTAATCGTCCTGAGCTTTATACAAGCTTATGGGTAGACGGAAAAGAAAGTAATCCCAAGTGTTTGTATATGACAAAGCGTTTTGCTGACGGAACATTTTACGAGGATTTCTTTCTGACAGCATCAGTAAAATTTTTAAGTGATTACGGATTTGACGGAATACATCTTGCAGATGGCTTATGCCGACCAAGATATCCACTCCAATGGGCAGATATGTCAGATGATATGTTATCCCAGGCAGGAATAGTTATTCCTGAGGGAGAAAAACGAGATATTTATATCGCTGCACATAAAAGACGTGAATGGATTGAATTTTGCACAAAACGTTGGGGCAAATATTTAGAGAAGGTTATATGCGGAATACATAATGCAGGCTTTAAGGTTGCTGTAAACAGCTCCTGGACAAAAGACCCTATGGAAGCCGAGTACCGTTTCGGTGTTAATTATAAAGAACTTTCAAAATTACCTGTTGATTTGTGCGTTGCAGAAAACGGTGCTCCTACACTTTGTATAATAGATACTCAGGCAAATGCAGGGTATGAGCAGAGCTATGAAGAAAGAAAAACTCTTCACCATGCATTCCGTGCATCTTTGATGCTCACAAGTGTCTGTATGCAGAATACTAAACTTATTCCTCTTTACCCTGTACGAGATACAGCAGAGCAATATGACGTTATACATCATTTGCCAACAGCTCTTCCCAAACACAGTGCATCTGTATTTTCAAGCTTTGTGTGGGATAAGGACAAATTAAAGCATATTATGAACGGTAACACCTTCTGTCTTGGTGATGGTTTAAGTGCCGATAACTGGAGATATTTAAGACTTTGTGCAGACAATGCGTATGTTAAGGATATAAAAGATGTTCCCGGTGCAACATTAATCTGGTCTGACGAGAGAAACAAAAACGAAATAGATGCTCTTATATCTTCAAGAACACCTTCAACTCACAGGCTTTTATCTCTTATTTTAAGAAGAGGTGCGGCAGTTTTTAAAACATCACATATAGATAATCTTGAGTATGTGAGGGGAGATATCCTTGTTACAAATCCCGCATTGTTGCCTGAAGATGAGCTTGAAAAAATAAAGAACTATGAAAATGGAAGAATTATATATTTGTCAGCTCAAAAAGATGAAAAGGATTATTCAACAGAAATGAATCCTCTGGGAATAGGCTTTCCATATCCTCTGTTCTTTACAGATGCGTCGGAAGAGGCACTTCTTAATTGCGTAAATGAAATAAATGATGGTTTATGTTATATTTCCGACGCTAAAGAAGAATGTCGTGTTCAGGAAATTGTAACAGGTGAAAAAACCTCACGGTTTATAATAACAAACGACGAATATTATTATACACGCCCTAAAATTCATACAGGCAGAAAAATTAAGACTGTTACTGATATAACAAAGGTTATGGGATATAAAGCAAGTATAACCGATGACACTTTCAAGATTTTAGTTCCCCTTATGGGCGTTTCTATAGCAGAGGTCGAATTTGAATAAAAGTAAGGCTTGTTGAAAAGCTTTGCCGGCTGTGAGAAAGACTCTAAATTTGAACTATAAAAAATGATGTATGGTTAAGACTTTTAACCATACATCATTTTGTGTTTTTAGTAAACATTTTCTTTTTAAATGAAATTATTTTAGATGTTTTTTCGAGGGGTTCGAAAAAACTGCATTTTCCTTTTTCAAGACACCTGATATAGGGACATATAATTGAACGTTTATCGAGATTATAGTTTTCTTTTCCAATTTTACACTTTGGACATATTAGGTTTTTAAAAAACATATTGGTTGGTCTCCTTAGTGCATAGTTTAAACGTAAGGGGATGTAAAAAAAGTTTATAAACGCAAAAAGGCTAAAATAAAGGATAACTTAAAAAAATAAACTTGCTAAAACTTATAAAATATATAAGACTTATATCGTTTTTGCGAACGATATTTTCTTTATTAAATTCGCCTTTCTGCTCGAACGAACTTCGCCTCTCGACGCGTACCTTTGTACGCCTTCGAGTACCCTGACAATGCCTATATACAGGCATTGTCAGCTCAGTTTCCTATAGCATCGAAAAGCGTAGTTTGCTTTTCGTTAATGCTATGGATGCGAGGAATGCCCAAGAAAACAAGTTTTAAACGAAGTTTGATTGGATGCATTCTACCGTCGTCCGTTCTAACTCTTTTTTTCCTATCCCCTGAAAACAGGGTGTAGATTTATGACAATAAATTTATACCCCCATAATATTAATTACTTCCAATCCTCCCATTTGTATTCATAGCCTGCATCGTTCAGCCAATAGTTATGAGTAATTGTTGCTTCTAATACTGTTACATAGTACCACTTATCATTAAAAAGGTCATTGTAGGGGTTGAACTCAAGTGATTTTACATAGCTTTCAAGAGGCTTTCTGCCAAGCAGTTTATTTATAACTGTCATAACCTCTGCACGTGTGATATTATTTTCAGGCTTATATGTCTTATCGGGGTAACCTTCAATCAGACCACTGTTTGTTAAAGCTAAGATTTCGTTATAAGCCCAGTGGGTTTCCGGTAAATCTGCAAACGGATTTTTGATATTGGCATTTTTTATTCCTGCGAACCTGAAAATGAGTGCTGCAAATTCAGCTCTTGACAAATTTCTTGAGGGTTTAAATTCACCATCAGGGTATCCGTAAACAATTTTTTTGTCTGCCATATATTCAATATCGTGTGCAGACCAGCGTCCGGCTTTAACATCGGGGAAAGCGTCGCCTGTTGCAATAAATGGCTTTTCATATTCGTGGTTTGTTATACGATAAAGAATAGATGTAATTTCTTCTCTTGTAATATCGCCTTCAGGTTGAACACTACCGTCGGGATAACCATTTATGTATCCTATATGCGTGGGATGCTCATTTCCGAAAATATCTTTTGTATATTTTCTTGTGTTGTCAACAACTTTGGTGCCGCCTCCACCTCCCCCGCCACCGATGACGGTTGTTGATGGAATAGTATATGTGTAGTTTCCAACTCTTCCATATACACCGTATGGGCAGTTTGCTTTATCGTTATTGCTGCAAGATATACATTCTTGTTTTCCACACGCACTAAAATAAACAGCTTTGATATTTGTCAGTTCGGTTATCTTAAGTTCAGTTTCACCGAAAATATATTCTTTTCTGTTTTCTGAATCTGTTTTAGGGTCATTTCCGTTTAAAGTATAGTATAAAATTACATTTTCGTCTGCGGTATATATATCTTCAACAAAACCATAGGTGGTATTTTTAGGTTGTTCTGTACCGGTAAGTGTTGTTTTTGGAACACCTAATTCTACAAATTCAAAAGCAAAGATTTCATTGCTTCCCGAAATTACAGAACCATTCTTTTTTAAACGCGCTTCAATTGTCAGTTCACGCATTTCACTTGATGGAATTATCGGAGTATTGTTATAAACGGTTTCATCAACTGTTATTCTGGTTCCGTCTTTTAAAGTGTATGTATATTTATAATATATTTGAGCGCTTTTGTTAGAGGTGTCGAGTTCTATTCCCTTTGAGTAGGGGAGTAAAACTACTTCATCTGACGAAAATCTTATTTTGTTTTTATAAGGGCTGTCCTTTTTGATGTAAACATTTCCTGTTTCGATGCCGGTATCAATAAAATAGTGTTCTATAGTATGACTGCTTTGTCTGTTGTTATTATCTGCATCTACAATGTAAGCATCGATAACTGCCATATCACTAACTAAAATTTTATTTCCTCTAACATAGGTATCATAATTATCCTTATCACCTATAGTCCTGAAATAGATATAATAATTTCTGTCATTTGGTGTTCTTTCATCAAGAGTAATTTCCACCATCTGCGACTCTGTATATATACCCGAAATTGGTTTTATTACTGGTGGCAATGGCTTAAAAGTATATACATACGTTGTCATAATACTCTTTTCACCATTTTTAACTGCCCATGCTTGTAACACAGTATCTTCAATAAGAGAAATAGTTCCGTTATACAGCTTAGCCTGTCCGTAATTTTCTCTATACCATATTTCTGCACCGGCATCTTCATTTGCTAAAGATACTTTAAGCAAAGCACCATCAACAAACGCTTCGTCATATTGTCCTGATGGCTTGTCAGAATATGGTGCATTTACGTTGATTAACATTTCAGGTTCAAGCACACGATATTCAAAGATACTCATATCGCTTTTATTTCCGTATATATCCACAGCGATTGCTTTTATAATGGTATTATCATTGACAGGAATTTCATATCCCGGTGTATACAGATTTGAGTCTGTAATTTCAGGATCACTTGGGAAAGTTCCATCCCTTGATACAGTGTAATAAATTTTAGTTGTGTCAGCAACTTTGGTAAATTGAGTTGAAAAGCTGTCCGTTGGTTCTTGTTTTGAATATATTCCCTGTGCTAATGTAACATTTGGTTTTGATGGTTTAATGTGCAGAATTTCATATGCTTTTGTTACTACATCTGAATAAACACCATTTTTTTCCGTAACTGCAGAAATAATTGTATTTTCGGTAATTTCTATTTCTTCAAAATCCCCGCTTGCTGCAACTCTTGTACTGCTGTTGGTTGGATTTGTTCCGTCAAGGGTATAATAAATAATTTCGTCAGTTTGCTTGTATGTTAAAAAAACAGAAGCTGTTACAGTATTGTTAAATTGTGTTGAATACGGAGAAATTTCAGGTGCTTTTGGTGTTACTTTATAAGTAAATGAATAAGTCCTGTCGCCAAGCATATTTCCCTGAGCATCAGTTGCATAAGCTGTAATTGTAGAATCTTTATTAATTATAATAGATGTATTATCATAATCAATAAAATCTCCGTCATCTATTTTGTATTTGATTTTATAGTCAGGATTTTGTGTAAATAATGTAACATCAACTGAATTTTCGTACACTCCTGATGGCTTAAACGCATCTACCGCAAAATCATTTTCATTTTCTACATCATAATGATAAATTGTTACGTCGCTGTATGTTTCTCCTGATAATGCTACAGCTTTAATTGTTGTATCACTATATACAGTGATGGGGGCTGTGTAGACAATTCCGTTTGTTAATGGATTTGTACCGTCTTTTGTGTAAAGAATTGTTGCACCGGGGGTAGGGCATGTAAGTTCTACATCAGTTGTCGCAGTGAGAGTTTTTATTCCGCCCTCAATACCGGGAATTGCCTTTACTGTTTCCGGCTGAATTTTTATTTTATATTCGGAAAGACGGCTGAAATGCTCACCTGTAGCATCTGCTTTTTTGGTAAGCAGTCTTAAATTACAGCTTTGATTTACAGGCAGGCTGTATTTGTTATCCTGACCCTTTTCAATTTTCACCCAACCAAATTGCGGATTGTCATTGTCAGGGGAGATTGACGGATTTTCAACTGAAACACTTTCTGAAAAAGTGTAATACAGTTCGCAGGAATTTGATAATTGTCCATCATTCCACAAATCACCATCTTTTACGAATGCAGTAAAAGGAGTTGGGGATGTATGTATGTTATTATATAAATTACCATTTTCGTCGAACAGATATGGTCGTTCAGGAATTATAATGTAAGTAAAGGTTACCTTGTTGCTCTCGTTTTTATTACCTGTTTGATATTTTGCCCAGCAGGTAATTTTTGTATCCGTCGTAATATCTGTTATTGTTATAGGCGAAGGTCCTGAAAATTCTTCACTAACAGTATCGCCTATAGTTTTGAAATAATGGATATCGCATTTTTCACTTGGAGTTGAAAGTGTAATTCCATCTTTAATTTCACTCAAAGCATAACGTCCCTCATGGGGATAAGCAGATGGTGCATAGGGATTAAGCTTATCAACAATGTTAATTGTGTGTCTGCCACCGTTTTCCTCCTGAAAATCAAACACAGGCAGATTTTGATTATCATTTGTGGAAACCTGAGAAAACAAAGTTAAATCGTATGGCGGCGGCATATTTATATCATTTGCACTAAATCCTACAGAATTAATTGATATGTACACCTCTGTGCTTCCTGTTTTTTTAGGTTGAAGCGGCAGAGCACATAAATCATACCATGTATTTTCCTGACCGTCAGGAAATTTCATACCGAATAAAAAGACAAGTGCACTGGCACAACAAAGCTGGTCATTAATTTTTTCTACAGAGTTTTCAGAAACCCAGTAGGAAGGCTGATCGTTTTCATCGTCTTCATCGCCTTCTGTAGAACCGGCTTCCTGTGGTATTTTATAGTTGATAGGATTTGTTTGGGAGTATGTGAAAAATTCAGGGTTAAAATATATACTTACAGCATATCCTGTAAGGGCATAATCTACATTGTCAACTGATTTGTTTGGTGTATCAACAGCAAGGTAAACATTTGCCTGTTCGCCCATATAAACGGTTGATGATGTTTTTGCATAATCCTCAATAGCCGGATTTTTATCTCCGGAATGAAGATAGACTCTCCTGACATTTCCATCACCCGATGAAGCAAAAGATATGTTAGAAGGTAAAGCTGACAAAATAACAGAAAATAATAAGAAGAGTACTCCTATTTTCTTTATTCCTTTTATTTTCATAATGTAAATCCAACCTTTCGAATATTATGTATATTTTTATTAGTATTTCTCAATCAAAGCACATAGAGTTCCTATATGCTTTGATTGAGAGAGGAGCCGAGGCTCCTCGTCTCTAATTTTGCTTTTTTATTTACCCCAAACTTTGGCGTCAAGTATCATAGCTGCATCTTTGTAGTTAATTAATCCATCACGGTTAAGGTCATACTGTGCATATTTGCTTGCAGCATTTGTGTTGATACCCTCTGTGAAAGCATAAGATAAAAGAACAGATAAGTCATAAGCATTTACTGTGTTGTCTTTAACGATATCACCTGCAAGGAAGGTAATTGTTGCTTTAGCTTCAGGTTCTGTTTCACCGTCTTTAATAATTAAAGCACCATTATCCTTGTAGTTGTTCCAAACGATCATTGTTTTATCTGCATCAAGGTCAACAGTTTTAGTAAATGTTCTGTAGCCTGCACCTTCGATTTTTACTGTGTATGTCTTATACTTAGGAAGGTTTACACTTACAGTATACTTATCGTCTGTGATTGTAGCATTATCTGCATGATTTTTACCAAGAACAAATTCTTTTACTATACCATAATCCTGTTCTGAAACAGTAATCTTCATATCCTGATAATTGAAGTCATTATCTTCTATAGCCTTAGGGAAGGTTACTTCAACAGTAAGTTCCTGCTTAGGTACATCTTTTTCATAGGTAACGCTTCCGCCTGTCAAAGCGATATGAATATTCTTGGTTTCGTTAGGTGTTACGTTTGTGTCAAGGTATGATGTAGCTGCACCGTCATCTGTATTGATAACTGAATTTACTGTATAAGTACCTACAGTCCATTTGATAGGATCTGTTGTGAAACCACTGATTGTAAGCTTACCAACTGTAACGCTTTCACCACTCTTTGTGTCAGCAAGTGCCTGGTTGCTTGCAGACTTTAATGTGAACAGATAGCTGTCAGCATCATTTGTAACGATAAAGTCATTTGCACCTTCAACGAGGAAGTTAACACCACTCATTTCTGCTGCTGTAATATCCATCTGTGCTGATACAAGACCGAAGATATCCTTGGTGTCTGTGCTTTTGATAACGATGTCGTAAACTGTGTTATTTTCATTTTCTTCGCTTACAACAAATTTAACTTCAGCTTTTTCACACATTGTTGCAGGTGCGTTAACACTTAACAACTGGTATCCGATTGTGAAAGGTGAGAAACCATCTGTTTCAAACACAACACATTTGTCTTCAATTTTATATTCAGTGATAAGTTCTCCGTCGTGTAAAATGGTGATAGGTTTTGTTGTATCTGCATTTTCAGGAAGCTTTACTTTTACAGTAAAGGTTGTTCCGTCAGCAACATCAACATCCTTTGTTACGCCATCATATGTGTGCTTTAATGAAATGTCAAGGTCAAGTGTTGCAGCAGCTTCGTTATATGCTGTGTTTTTGTGTTCAACAACAACCTCGTATGTTCCCTGTGTACCGTCATAGCTTTCTAATACATGGCTTACAAGTTCAGGAACAGTTACTTCAATTCCTTCATCAATGTCGGTTGTAATTACCTCTGTTTCGCCGGTCTTAAATGTTTCGTCATCTACTTTTGTAATTTCGTTAATTTTTGCATCTTCGTTATTTGTAATTTTAATGACATCATTTTTTTCTGCCGCATCCATTGCTTCTGTAATTGTCCAATATTTTTCACCGTTAATGTCAGCAGCAGGAAGAACAAAATCAGAATCTGCGTCAATAGCATCTGCTTTGATTGAGTTTACTAAAGTTTCATCAAGTGTGTTGCCTTTAGCAACAACAGATAATTTGTTAGGAATTGTATAAGAAGTAATCGTTACATTGCCACCGGTTACTGTGTTGTTATTAAACTCAATTGTATCAGTAGCACTAATACCAACAGATGCATTTGTAAACTTATTTCCTGTAACAGTTACTGTTTTTACATCCTTAGCATTTTCATTATCGGTAATGCCTTTTCTCCAGTCTATAAATTCTGAGTTTGTTATAGAAATTTGTGCATCAGCTTCAAAAGGAGCACTGCCGGATTCACCAAAGATTATAGCTCTTGTGTTTGTATATGCTTTGTTACCAATAAATGTGCAGTTATCAACAGTTAAATTACCTTTCGCAGAAATTGCACGAAGTCTTGGACTCCAGCCTGAAATAGCCTCGCTTAAATCAATAGTAAGGTCTCTAACAGTTGCATCATCTTCAAATCTGAAAACAGAAAGATAGTTGAAACCGTCGCTGATTTCACCTGTTACTTTAATGATATTATCGTTACCATTTATTGTAACAGGAACAGTGATTTTAGCACCTGTATTGCGATTATCCCATTTGTAATCAATTGTAATTGTGTCAAGAATGTCAACAACATTATTTTCGTTTGTGATTGCCTTTAATGCTTCTTCAAGAGTTTTGTAATAGGTATTACCTGTTTTTGCTTTTGCAGGGAAATAGATTCCTGTTTTGCCACTTTCGTTTACAACAGTGTTGTTTTCAAGTGTAGCTTTAGGAGCTGCAGCAATATTTAAAACACTACTTCCACTTGATGTGAAACTATTATTTTTGATAACAAGGTTTGCATCAGCTTTAGCTGTTGCAATTTGAATAGCATTCCATGCTACATTTGAAACTGTATTGCCTTCAAATAAAACATTACCTGTAATACTCTTAAGAACAACACCGGAGTTGTTAGATCCTGTTACACCATCAATAACATTATTAGTAAACGTAAAGTTTTCGATGTATTCATTGTCTTCAGAAGCAAGGTTCATATGTATGGCTGCCATACTTGCTGTGTTTACAATGTTAATGAATTTGTTATTATCGAATACAATATCTTTATAAATTACATCACCGTTTCTTACACCGCCGAGAACAAATCTTGAATTATCAAAAGTTGTGTTCTTGATAGTTAAACCCTGATAGTTAACAGAATTTCCGTCAATTGCATTGATTGTTGTATCTTTAACAACAGCAGTTTCCTGACCATCAATTGTAAGATTTGTAATTGTTGCAGGAAGCTTAATGGCGCCTTCGTTGATTGTTCCAATAAGGTAGATTGTGTCGCCCGCAACTGCTGAATCTATAGCAGCTTTGAGTGTTGCATAATATTTATTGTCGATTTTTGCAACAGCAGCTTCAACATTGTCTGCATCGTCAGCAACATATTCTTCATTACCTAAAGTTGCAGAAACATTATCTGTTGTAGAATTTGTAGCTGCATAGCCAACTGCTACATATGCAATTCCTGAACCATAATCTTCAGAATCAGCTGCAACAGAAACATTTGCGACGGTAATTCCATCCATAGGCGTTGAATCAACATCAGTTAATGACACGGAGCCTATAACACCACCTACTGATTTATAGTAACTTGTTACACTAAGACCATCATCACCGTTGCCTATAACAGAACAGTTTTTAATACTTGAAGTATAGGTAGCAGTTGCACCGTGTGAGCCTACAAGTCCACCAGCCTGCCAAGTATCTGCACTGATTGTTCCTGAAGATTCAACAGAGCAATCAGAAATCTGTGCATAAGAATGACCTATAAGTCCTCCAACAAATCTGTCGCCAGAAATATTAATTTCACCTGTTACATGGCAGTTTTCAACAATTGTACCGTTTGCACGACCGATAAGTGTACCTGCAGCTTCTTTGTTTTTGCCTGTTTCTGTCTCATTTTCTGCAACCACTACCGCATTTTCAATAGTTATATTTGAGAATGTCTGTGTGTAGTCGTATGTAGGAATCTGACCAAACAAACCTGCGTAGTAGTGTCCTTCTCCTACTTTAAGATTTGAAATTGTATGTCCCTGACCATCAAAAGAACCATAAAATCTATTCTTTTCGCGCGGAACTGCTGTGCCGATAGGAGCCCAATCATGATTATCAAGGTCCACATCTACATTGAGATATACAGTATCGCCTGTGAAAATATTGTTTGTGCTTGCATAAGTGTTTACGTAGTAAGCCAAGCCTGCTAAGTCTTCTGCTGAGTTCAGGTAAAATTTATCTCCTGCTGTTTTTTCGGGATCACCTGTGCTCAACCACTCAAGACTGTATGAGGTACCACCCCATACATCTGCTTCTTCAGCAAATGCAACTGTACCAATTGTGCTGAGTACCATTGCTACGCAAAGTATCATAGCTAAGATTTTTTTCATTTTCATATTTTTAATTATCCTTCTTTCTGAAAGTTTTTGATTGTGCTTAAGCAGTTGCGTTAATATCCAAACCCGTTTTGGGAACGTGTTTTTACGCTACTGCATCGTTAAAATACTCGCAAATGCGTCAGCATTTACTGCGTTTTTGCCTCACATTAACGCAAAAACACAGCTTTGAGAATTCTTCGAACCTAAAGCAAGATAAAATTGTTGATTTTTCAAGGCGGCAGGTCGCAGTAATACTTACGTATTATAAGACCGACAACGATGAAAAACAGCTATTTTACTTGATTTAGGCGAGTTCGGATACTAACGCAACTGCTTAGACATAAATTTTAAGGACCTCCTCCTTTCTTCGGAAATTTGTCTGTATTTTGCACATAAGAGGAAATTCCTCTTTCAAAGCACACAAACCACATTGGGGCTTATATGCTTTGAAAGAGGGGGAAGCACAGCTTCCCACCTCAAAACTTAAATCAGTTCATAAGAGCAAGAAGTCTTGCACACATAACAGCAACCTCAGCTCTTGTTGCGTTTCCAAGGGGATTTACAAATTCGTCAGAGCCTTGGATAATACCTGCTTTGACCAGAGATGCCATTGGGGATAAAGCATAATCTTCAATGCTTTCTTTATCTGCAAAAGCATCAAGAACTGTCATATCCTCTATTTCGGTAATATATCCTTTTGTAAGGAAAGCACGATAAGCAAGTGTAATTAAATCCTGTCTTGTGATAGAGTTTTCAGGATTGAAATTTACGCCATCACCACTTGCGATACCGTTGGCTTTTGCACTGCCGATTGCATTATAGTAGTAGCTGTCTGTCGGGACATCTGTAAAGTTTTCTTCAAAGGCATCACTGATTGATAACATTCTTGTTAAGATAAGAATAAAATCACCACGCTTGATATTGTTTGCAGGTGCATATTCTGTTTCGCTTATTCCACTTATAATACCTTTAGCTTTCAAAGTGTAAATTGACTCTGTCGCCCAGTGGTAGTTACCAAGGTCAATAAAAGTTTTTGTTGTGCCAGAGGGTGTTACGGGAGTAGTAGGTGTTGTTGGTGCAGTAGAATTTTCGGGAGTATCAGTTGTACCACTATTGCCACCGGCTCCACCAGCACCACCGGCACCACCGCCGCTACCGGCTCCTCCACCGGCACCACCACCGGCTCCGCCGCTTGCGTTGGTTTTAGCATTTGCGATTTCCGAATAATCACCTGTGCCGATTTCGTTTATTGCTGCTATCTGCACATAATAGGTTGTATCTGCTGAAAGATTTGCAATTTCTTTACTTGTAACGCTTGTATTTGTAATTTCAACAGTTTGATTGAGATTTGTACTGCTTGTACCATATTTTATGATATAACCGGTAATCGGTGCTCCACCATTATCGGGAGCAGTCCAGCTGACTGTTATTTTGTTGTCTCCACCTACAACAGAAGGTTTTGACATTTTACCAGGAGCTGTCTTGTGTGGTTCGTTAGTTCCGAAAACAGATAAATCACTGTTATCTACTTTTTGGTCGCGGTTAAAATCTGCTGCTACACTGTAAGTGTTTTCGCTGATGTATTGTTGACATAATGTTTTGTCATCGTTGTTGATTTCACCGTCCCCGTTAACATCACCGGCTTTGAAGTCAGCAGGTGTAATTTCCAAAAATTTATTTGTGGTGAAAGTTTCTCCTGATTTTGAATATGTAACAAAACCAACTCCACTGACTTCAACAGTATAGCTGTGATTTTCAACAACAGAAACCGAAACCACATATACGGGATTCGGTGTTGTGTAATCACGGTGAGCATCATCTTCGAGTACAACAGGGATTTTATGGCCCTTTGCATCGTCATTCTCATCTGTAAGAACTATATTGATACCATTTTGCTTTGTTGCAGTAAAGCCTGTATCCTTATCAAATGTTAATTTGATTTTTACAGTTTTTAATTCGTTGCCATTACTGCTTGCTGTCAAGGTCTTATCTCCACTTACACTTGAAACAGGAATTTCTTCATCGTTTATCAGAAAGTACGACTGAGTTTTATCTATATCCAATGAAATAGACTTACCTTCTTCTCCTGTAAAACTTAAGATAAAAAGCTCTGTTTCATCTCCGTTAAAAGACATTGGAACATTTGCATTGATAACTCCACATATAATCTCATTACTCTTTATTGTAGGCTGAGGTAAAAATGAGTTTTCGTTGTTTTTTAAGCTATCTGCATAATCAATGCCGGCAAATTTTAATTCTCCATCAATTTTTATGTGAATTTGTGAAATGGAAACATCTCCGTTTAGACCTTTTACACTTACTTTTACCTTTGCTTCACCCTTCGAGCTTCCCTCGGAAACAGTAACATCTTCAAAAATAATTTCTGCAGAAGTCTCAGGTGCTGCAAATACAGGCACAGTAATTGTTAACAGCATTATTAAAACCATAAATACGGATAATAGTAAAGTGCTTGATTTCATTTTTAAGTTGAAATACATTTTTTATTTCCTCCGTTTTTATTAAATTTTTTATGTGAATAATTATAAAGATATTTAATCGGTAATTGCTTAGTACTGCTTATCACGAAGTATGTTCAATAGTTTCTTTTTAGCTTTTTTGTTATCCGTTTCAGGTTCTGAATCAGTAAAACAGGAAATTACTTCGTTCCATTCATCAATAGGTGCTAAGCCACTTGGAACTCTTTCTTCCACTAATCTTGCTATTCTTTTTTTCTTTTCCTCCGGTAAATTTTTTAATTCACTGTCCAATTCGCAACCGGCCTGTATTTTTATTGCACTTATTAATCTCATTGTTTATCCTTTCCAAATGTAGTGTTACTGCTTTATGTCTATTTTCTCTAAAATCTGTTTATATAGATTTTCAAGCAGCATTTGTGTTTTTTCGCCATCATCCCATATTGCATAGTCGATTACATAGGCAATTATCGAATAAATAAACACTTCAGCCTGGTGATGTGTACATTCAAATATTTCTGTAAAATTTTCTGCATATTTTTCGTAGAGAAGTCTGAAGTCCTTTGATTTGTCTCTCATACGTTTACCGAAAACAGGACTTGTTGTAATTTGAATTGCAAGTCTTAGCTCATATTTGTACTTTTCAACCTCATCTAAAAGTGTATCAAAATACTTTCGGATGTTGCTTGTGTGGTTTAGAGTGAAATCAAAGAGAGCATCAACGACTTTAGAAAGTCCATACTTTCCGGCGCTTATCCAAATGTCGTCTTTGTTTTCAAACCAATAATAAAGACTGCTTTGTGCAAGTTTTGCATCCTTGCATAAATCTCCGATAGAGGCTTCCGAAAGTCCTGTTCTTAAAAGGTAGTTCCATGTGGTTTCGATAATTGCTTTACGTTTGTCAGACAACATATCTGAATTATCCATTTTGTTCAACCCTTTCTTTTGGCATTTTTTGTCGTATTTTGCAATATTGTAATGCTCGTTACAAGTGTCGGTAAAAAAATATGCCTTGCAACATAATCGAAATTATGTGGTAAGGCGATTTCCACATTATCGAAATTATGTTGCAAGACATAACTAAATTGCACCAGAAGGAATTAAACTACTATATGAATTTGACATATTTTTTGAAAATTGAACATAGATTTTAGACCGGTCAATAGTTGCTTTGCAAAACCGGTCTGTTCCCTTACACCTATTTTTATCTGTATTAGTAATTTTTTCATAAAACATTTGTAAATCATTGACAAACACTCCTGAATATGCTACAATATGTACACTGTTAATAGTTGATTGGCTGTAAAATACCACATAATTTCGATTATGTGGTATTTTGTTTTATAGACGTAAAAGTCCTAATTTTTGGATTTGTCTGCGGTGTATTTCACCCGTTTCCATTGTGTATATACGTGTGGTGTTTACGCTTGAATGTCCGAGAATGTCTGCAAGTCTTACAATGTCTTTCTGAAGTGTGTAAAAAGTGCGTGCGAAAAGGTGTCTTAAATTATGAGGAAATACTTTGTGTTCAGATACTTTTGCATTTTCGCATAGTGCTTTCATCATTTTCCAAATAGTACTTCTGTCGAGCGGTTTTCCTGTTTTGGTAATAAATACGGAGCCGCTTGTTATATTTTGCTTTTTCGCGTATTCTGTGAGCATTCTGCAAAGCTCCTTGGGTAAAATAACAATTCTCATTTTACCTTTACAGTTGATAATTGCCTTTCTTAGTTTGATTGCTTCAACTGTTATATACTGTAATTCTGATACTCTGATTCCGCTTGAACATATAGTTTGCATCAGCAAATATAATCGTTCATTGTTTTTTAGTTTTGCAGCATCAAGTAATCTTTCATATTCTGATTTTGAAAGCTCTTTATCCTTTTGTGCAAAAATCTGTTTCTGAATTTTCAGCATTTTTACTTTCATATCATGCCAATTGTTGAATTCAAAAAAGCTGTTTAGGGAGGATAAGACAGAATTAACAGAAGAAGGAGCAAATTTACCTATCAAATATTCTTTGTAATCAAGAACTTTTCGCTTGCCGATTTCGGATCCTAAAGACCACTTGAAAAAAGCCTTGATATCACGCATATATTTTTCTAGCGTAGCAGAAGCCTTTTCTTCGTTAATTAAATAATTTTCGAAATTTTCAATTAAATCCTGGTTTATTGTCTTATTCATTGTAACAACTTCCTTTCTATATTGATATTATTATTTTACCACGAACATAATAATATTCCACAGAGTTGCCAAAAATTTACTGTTTTGCGCAATGTATCGCCTTAATAAACGTTTATGTATATTGTATCGTCATTAATTATAGCAATAAATCGTAAAATGTCAACTGTTTTTCTTGATTTTATTGACGGATTTGACATTGTATTGT
>JAZNWH010000031.1:0-18187 GCA_045593265.1 Clostridia bacterium
ACGATAGTTAATAAAATCAGCCGCACAAATTTCAAAATTTGTCAAGTCTTTTTCGAAATAATTTTTAATATTTACATAAAAAAAGGGGGCAAGCTCATAGAATGAACTTGCTCCTCTTAACTTAATGATATTGGTAAAAAAACTAAGTTTTTTTACAGTCCCTCAATTTTTGGGAATAGGAAAAAATGTTTCAGAACGGACGAATTAAGCCCGTAGGGGTTACCCGAAGCTGTACGATGGTACAGCGAGAGGCGAAATTCGTTCGAGTAAAAATGCTTGTTTAAATAGAAAAAATCGTTTAAAAACGATTTTTTCCTTAAGTAATATATTTTTTGCCATTTAATAGGTTTAAAAATATATTAGTAATATTTATTTTAAGCATTTTTACGATTATGAACTTTTTTTACATTCCCTTTGTTGTTTAAACTTAGAAAAGTCCGATTATCTTGCCATTTTCATCCACATCAATCTTTTCAGCTGCAGGAACTTTTGGCAGTCCGGGCATTGTCATAATATCTCCTGTTAATGCAACAATAAATCCTGCACCTGCAGAAACCTTTAAGTTTCTTACTGTTATTTTAAAGTTTTCAGGTGCTCCTGTCTTTGTCATATCATCGGAAAAGCTATACTGTGTTTTTGCCATACAGATAGGAAGATTACCAAATCCAAGGTCTGTAAGCTGTTTAATCTGTTTTTGTGCATCTGCAGTAAATACTACTCCATCACCACCATAAACCTTTCTTACAATGGCATCAATCTTATTTTCAATTGTATCTTCTGTTTCGTAGCTGAATGTAAAATCGTTTTCTCTTTCGCACAGTGCAACAACTTCCTTTGCAAGCTCTATACCACCATCGCCGCCTTTTGCCCATACGTCCGAAAGAACAACGTTTACACCGAGCTTTTTACATTCATCAATTATAAGCTCTACCTCTTTTTCTGTATCTGTGGGGAATTTATTTACTGCCACAACACAGGGAAGCTTATAAACATCGGTAATATTTTTGACATGTCTTAAAAGATTAGGCATACCTTTAACAAGGGCATCGCAATTTTCAGCATTAAGGTCGCTTTTTGCCACCCCACCATGCATTTTTAATGCACGGATTGTAGCAACCATAACAACTGCTGATGGCTTAAGATTAGCAAAACGACACTTGATATCAAGAAATTTCTCAGCACCTAAATCGGCACCGAAGCCTGCTTCAGTTATAGCATAATCGCCAAGTCGAAGAGCAAGCTTTGTTGCAATAACCGAGTTACATCCATGAGCAATATTCGCAAAGGGACCACCATGTACAAAAGCAGGTGTGCCTTCAAGAGTCTGCACCAGATTAGGCTTAATTGCATCCTTAAGGAGTGCTGTCATAGCACCCTGAGCTTTCAAATCGCCTGCTGTTACAGGTTTATCGTCATAAGTGTATCCAACTATAAGTTTCGAAAGTCTTTCTTTTAAATCTGAAATCGAGCTTGACAGACATAACACTGCCATAATTTCAGATGCAACTGTAATATCGTAACCATCTTCACGGGGAACACCATTAACTTTACCACCAAGACCATCTACTACAAAACGGAGCTGACGGTCGTTCATATCAACACATCTTTTCCAGGTAATACGACGTGGGTCAATGTTTAAGGTATTGCCCTGATGAATATGATTGTCAAGCATTGCTGCAAGCAAGTTATTTGCCGCTCCTATTGCGTGAAAATCACCTGTAAAGTGAAGATTAATATCTTCCATAGGCACAACCTGAGCATAGCCTCCGCCTGCTGCACCGCCTTTTACACCGAAAACAGGACCAAGTGATGGCTCACGAAGTGCTACCGTTACGTTTTTACCGATTTTCTTCATACCATCAGCAAGACCTATTGTCGTAGTAGTTTTACCTTCTCCTGCGGGAGTTGGTGTAATAGCTGTTACAAGGACGAGTTTTCCCTCTTTTTCAGGAGTTTCTTTCATAAGTGGGATATAATCAACCTTTGCTTTGTAGTTACCGTATTGCTCCAGATATTTTAAATCCACACCTGCAGTTTTAGCAATTTCGGTAATATTTTTCATTTTCACGCTCTGTGCTATTTCAATATCGGTTTTCATAAACCAAACATCACCTTTCCAATAAGTTACCTTAACATAACATCATGATATCCACCTTCTACAATGCTTGTTGCGGAAACAACTGTTAACTTGGCATTTTTCTGAAGGTCAGGAATATTGGTAACACCACAATTACACATAGTTGATTTTACCTTATAAAGGCTCTTTTCCACGTTATCATGAAGGCTTCCTGCGTAAACTACATAAGAGTCAACACCCTCTTCAAAGGAAAGCTTTGATTTTCCGCCTAAATCATAACGTTGCCAGTTTCTTGCTCTGTTTGAGCCTTCACCCCAGTATTCTTTAACATACTGACCATTTACAAATAATTTTGTTGTAGGGCTTTCATCAAAACGCGCAAAATATCTGCCTAGCATAATAAAGTCTGCACCCATCGCCAATGCCAGTGTCATATGATAATCATGAACAATACCACCATCAGAACAGATAGGAACATATATGCCTGTCTTTTCGTAATATTCGTCTCTTGCTGCAGCAACCTCAATTAAAGCTGTAGCTTGTCCTCTGCCAATACCTTTTGTTTCTCTTGTGATACAGATTGAACCGCCGCCGATACCAACTTTAACAAAGTCTGCACCTGCTTCGGCAAGAAACATAAATCCTTCTCTGTCTACAACGTTACCTGCACCAACCTTTACGCTGTCGCCATATTTTTCACGTATAAAATCAATAGTTTTCTTCTGCCAGCAGCTATAACCTTCGGAAGAGTCTATACAAAGCACATCTGCACCTGCTTCAACCAACGCAGGAACTCTCTTTTCATAGTCAAGAGTATTTATACCTGCACCAACAAGGTAACTCTTATTTCCGTCTAAAATTTCCTGTGGGTTTTCCTTGTGCTGTGAATAGTCTTTTCTGAAAACAAAATATTTAAGATTACCGTTTCCGTCAACCAAAGGAAGTGAATTAAGCTTATGTTCCCATATAATATCATTAGCTTCTTTTAATGTTGTTGTATCAGGAGCTGTTATTAATTTTTCAATAGGAGTCATAAACTCTTTAACCTTAATATCAGTAGACATACGACTTACTCTGTAGTCTCTTCCTGTAACTATACCAAGAAGCTTTCCGTTTGATTCTCCATTATCCGTTATAGCGACTGTTGAATGTCCTTTTTCATTTACAAGGGCAATAACATCTTCAAGGGTATTTTCAGGAGTAAGATTAGAATCACTTTCCACAAAACCCTTTTTATAATTTTTAACACGAGCAACCATTGCTGCTTCATCTTCAACAGACTGTGAACCATAGATAAACGAAAGTCCACCTTCTTTTGCAAGTGCTATAGCTAAAGTATCATTTGATACAGACTGCATAATGGCACTTACCAGAGGAATATTAAGAGTAATTGCTGGTTTTTCACCTTTTTTAAACTTAGTAAGCGGTGTTGAAAGATTTACATTTGCAGGAATACAGTCCTCAGATGTATAACCCGGGATAAGCAAGTATTCACTGAATGTTCTTGATTGTTCTTTAAAATAATAAGCCATATTTACTATTCCTCCGTTTTAATTAATTATATAATGGGTATTTTTCACAAAGTGCAATAACTTCTTTCTTGATTGTTTCTTTGTTTGCTTCAAAATCTGTTGCAACAAGCTTTATCCAATGTGCAATCTTTTTCATTTCTTCTTCCTTGAAGCCTCTGGATGTTACCGCAGGAGTACCAACTCTTATACCACTTGTAACAAACGGACTCTGTTGGTCATTAGGAATTGCATTCTTATTAACGGTTATATTTACCTCATCAAGTCTTGCTTCAAGCTCTTTTCCTGTAATATTGAAAGGAGTGAGGTCAATAAGCATAAGGTGGTTGTCTGTTCCGCCTGATACAATTTTGAATCCTTCTTCCAAGAAACAATCTGCAAGAACTTTTGCGTTCTTTACAATCTGTGTCTGATATTCTTTAAATTCAGGCTTCAAAGCTTCACCAAATGCTACAGCCTTAGCTGCAATAATGTGCATAAGCGGTCCTCCCTGAATTCCCGGGAATATTGCTTTATCAATAGTCTTAGCTAAATCCTCGGTACAAAGGATAAGACCCCCTCTTGGACCTCTTAAGGTCTTATGTGTTGTGGTTGTTACAACATGAGCATATGGTACAGGACTTGGATGAAGACCTGCTGCAACAAGACCTGCAATATGAGCCATATCAACCATCAAATATGCCCCAACTTTGTCTGCAATCTCTCTGCATCTTTTAAAATCTATAACACGTGCATACGCACTTGCACCTGCAACAATTAATTTTGGTTTGCATTCAAGAGCAATTTTTTCCATTTCATCATAATCAATTGTCTGAGTATCATCACTTACACCATAAGGAACAATATTGAAATACTTACCTGAAATATTTACAGGTGAACCATGAGATAAATGTCCACCATGAGCCAAATTCATACCCATTACAGTATCACCAGGCTGAACAAGTGCAAAAAATACTGCTAAGTTTGCCTGTGCACCTGAGTGTGGCTGCACATTAGCATGCTGAGCACCAAAAAGCTTTTTAGCTCTTTCACGGGCAATATCTTCAACCACATCTACATGAACGCAGCCTCCGTAATAACGATGTCCCGGATATCCTTCTGCATACTTGTTAGTAAGTACTGAACCTGCTGCCAAAAGTACTGCTTTTGATACAATATTTTCAGAAGCAATCAATTCTATATTATGTCTCTGTCTCTCAAGCTCATTATTACAAGCTTCATAAACTTCACTGTCAAAACTGTTTAATTCCTCAAAAAAATTCGCCATTGTTTTCTCTCCTATTTTAAATGTTTATTAATCATTCTGTTAACTTCTTCGCCTGTCTCTTTATCGATAAATCTTACATAAAGTGAAATCTTGTTCTGCTGATCAAGACTGTTCCATATCTTATCAGTAAATTCATCAATATCACTACCGATTTCTACTCTTTCAGGTTCGCCTGTAAATGTAGGAAGCGGATTACCATCACAAGCATAAGTATGAATAAAATGTCCAAGTCCTTTTATAGAAGGATATGAAAATGTATAACGTGCACACGCACTTCCAATTTCATCTACGCTTTTAAGAATACTTACCTCATACGAAAAATCGCCATCATTAAATGTAAGCATTGAACTTATACGAGGTGTAAAATTAGGGGCATCAGGCTCAAAACACCTTGCCTCTAAGCTTTCTTTAAAGCTAAGTCCTTTTTCAAGTCCTTCGTAAACGGTATCGGTCTGATCGCCATTTGTTACTATAAGATTATTCTCATAAACTCTTATTGGAGAATAGATGATTAAAGATGGGTCCTCAACCTTTGACGCATCAAAAGGATGGATTATAACCTCGCTTCCATTCTCAACAAAAATTCTGTTACGGCTGTTTTCACTTCGTCCTGAAATAAAGTACCCTATTACAGCATACTTTCCATCAGAAGAAGTTCCCGTTACAATACCTCTTCCAAGATAAGGTGTTGCTTTGATGATGTCTTCGATTTTAAAAATTTTGTAAGTATCCATATTTCACTACCTTTCTTCCTTTGGGAAATTTAGAATTCTCTGTATATACAGAAAAAGACAGACCCCAAAATAGAAATCTGCCCAGACGGTCGGCTTAATTACTCTCTGCTCCCATGCAGTTATTTCTGCAAACCCGTCAGTAACAGAGAAACTTCTGTTTATTAGATTAATTTTATCATTTTACTTAAAATTTGTCAATAGCTGTTAGCAGTTTTACAAAATTAAAAATCTATTTGAAAATTGGTTTTCAGGTATAAAAAACCACAGCATAAGCTGTGGTTTTAAATTCATTTTATAATCTTAAAAAATTGAGTATGCAATCATAATAGCATCGAGCATTGTAACTATCTGTAATCCGTCTTCAGTTACATTTCCACTGTAGTTAGCAGCTTTCAAGAAATCTTCAGAAGCTGGTTGTCCACCAACTGTTCCGTTTACTGAGTACTGCATAACTGCAACAGCGTCGTCCAAAGCAACAATACCATCACCTGAAACATCACCAAGAACGAAATCAGGCCCTACTTCAATAGTGGTGCTGCCAGGCTCGTCGATATCTGTACCACCCATCATAACAACGATTATCTGGTCAGGTGCTGTTTCATATTCATATGTATATGTTGTGTTTGAAGGGTCAAATTCGAACTGATCAATCTGAATCATATTTCCTGCTGAAGGATCGCTAACTGTTGTAGCATCAAAAATAATGATTGTTGCCTGAGCATCAGTTGCTGCTGCTAAAACGCTTGAATCATATGTAACTGTGATTACACCGTTTTCAGCTGTAGCATTTACGATGATATCTTCTGATTCTTCAGATGACATAACGAAAATCTGATCAGCTGCATCAACCATTTCAGTTGTCAATGTAGTTGCACTTCCTACTGCTGCAAAGCTGAGTACCAACATTGCAATTAAAACCATACTGATAATTTTTTTCATAACCATTCTCCCTATCATAAAATTATTGTTCTATATGGTGATTTTAATACAAATATAATCTTTTGTCAATAGATTTTTTGAAAAATGTTGAATTTTTTCCAAAAAACATTAACAATCAAACCATATCACAATTTAATTATACACTACCTTAATAATAATGTCAAGGTGTTTTTCTACTTTTAAATTAAAATTATTTTATTGACTTTGATACAAAAAAGTTGTATAATTTTCTCTATATTATTTGCAATACAGTTAATTTAGTGAATTTTGTGTCCTTTTTATCACCCACATCTTCGTTTATAATTAACCTATAAGCTGAAAAAACAGCTGACAGGAGGTTGATTTTATGTACGAATACACAACAAAACAGACACAGACAGCAAGACACAATACCAATTCTAAAGTATCAGATTTCATAATTGTTTCAAAGTTTATTGTAAGAATTGCATCTCTGTTTGCAGTATACTTTCTTCTTAATAACAATTTCACCATTGTAAACTGTATTGTATGTCTTTTTCTTATTGCTTTTTTACTTACTGAAATTATGCAGGAAAAATAAATTTATTTTATGAAGGTGTAAAATGAACTGTAACTTATGTCCACGCGAATGTAATATTGACAGAAGTATAGCCAGAGGCTTATGTGGCGCAAACGACAAAATTACAGTTGCAAACGCATCTCTTCATATGTGGGAGGAACCATGTATTTCAGGTGAAAATGGTTCAGGAACTATATTCTTTTGCGGTTGTAATTTAAAATGTGTTTATTGTCAGAACAGAGAAATTTCAAACAATAATACAGGAAAAGAAATTTCTCTGCAAAGACTTTCTGAAATCTTTATGGAATTGCAAAATCAAGGAGCACATAACATTAACATTGTAACAGGAACTCATTTTGCCGACAAAATTGTTATTGCACTTGATATTGCCAAATCTAAAGGTTTATCTGTCCCGATAGTGTACAACACAAGTGGTTATGAATCATTGAAAACATTAAAGCTTTTAAAGCCTTACGTGGATATTTATCTTACAGACTTTAAATATTTTAATCCTGCTCTTGCGCAAAACTATTCAAAAGCAATTAATTATCCCGATATTGCAAAAAAAGCTTTAGATGAAATGGTAAGCCAAAAGGATTTATCTTTTGACAATGACGGCATGATGAAGCAGGGTGTCTTGGTAAGGCATTTGTGTTTGCCAGGACAAGAAAAAGACTCTAAAAAAATATTGGAATATCTTCATTATAATTATGGAGACAGAATAATTATAAGTATAATGAACCAATTTACTCCAATATCTTTAGACGCTTATCCTGAAATTAACAGAAAGCTTTCACCAAAAGAATATGAACGCATTATTTCTTATGCATTAAGTATAGGGATTGATAATGCCTTTATTCAGGAAGGCGAAGCAGCTCAGGAAAGCTTTATACCTCAATTTGATAACAGAGGAATTTAAAAATGAAAGGAAGTATATGAAATGACACAAGAATTTTTCATATCAAACAACGGTGAATTTTTCCTCAGAATGATAGTTGCTTGTCTTTGTGGAATAGCTATTGGTATGGAAAGAAAAAACAGGGCAAAAGAGGCAGGTATAAGAACTCATTGTATTGTTGCATGTGCATCTGCACTTATGATGATTGTTTCAAAATACGGTTTTATTGATTTGGCTCAAACCGGAATGAAAGTTACAGATGGTTCGAGAATTGCATCACAAGTAGTAAGCGGCATAGGCTTTTTAGGTGCAGGAATCATTTTCGTTCAGAAACAGACGGTAAAAGGGCTCACCACTGCAGCAGGTATTTGGGCGACTTCAGGTATAGGCCTTGCTTTGGGGGCAGGAATGTATTCTGTCGGTATTGTGGCTACAGGAATAATACTTATTATGCAATACACACTTCATTCAAATATAAAGCTCTTCCGTATGCCTAAAATCAAAGTTATAACAATTCAAAATGTTACTGAAAATAATTATCAGAAAACCGCTACAGAAATTCTTCTTCAGAAAGATGTACATATTACCAATGCGTCTGTAAAGAAAATTCCTGAAACAAATACTAAAGACTATGTTTTCTATGTGGAAATTCATTCATCTATCACTGAAGAGGAAATTTCAGAACTTTTCCCTTACAAGTGCAGTGTTAAAAGTGGAGAGTAATAAAAATATCATATTAAAAAAACTGTAAATGCACAATGCATTTACAGTTTTTTTGTATGTTTAATAATTACATTACATTTTTGGCACCTGAGAGTTTCTTAAAGAATACCCAGAAGTTTCCTGCAAGGAATACTGAAGACCATGTGCCTGCTAATAAACCAATCATAATAGGAAGTGCAAATTCTTTAATTGACTGAACACCCATAATGTAAAGAACAAGGATTACAACGAAGGTTGTAAATGTAGTAAAAAGCGAACGTGCCATAGTCTGCCATACACTCTTGTTTACAAGGTCTGCAAACTTGCTTTTGCTTGACATTTTAACATTTTCTCTTATTCTGTCAAACTGAACGATTGTTGCATTAATCGAATAACCTACGATTGTAAGCATTGCTGCGATGAAAGATGTATTAATAGGTAATCCTAAAATTGCATATACACTGAGCATCACCAGAACGTCATGAGCAAGTGCGCAAACTGCTGCACAGCCTGAAAGAATTTCAAATCTTACTGTAATGTAAATAAGCATTAAGATAACTGCTATTGAAACAGCTAAAATAGCGCTATTCTGTGTTTCCTTACCTACTGATGCTGAAACTGATTCAAAATCAGTAATTGCATCTTTTTCAATACTTAAATTCTTAACAAGAGCTTCTTTAAGAGCGATTACTTCCTCAGCATCAAGAGTCGCTGAAAGCTTAATTGATGCCTGTGTACCATTATCACCGAGTTTAGTAACTGAAATAGCTTTCTTATCAAGCTTTGTTGTAGAAGCTACTATATCAGAAATTTTTGTTGTTACATCCTGATCAACTGTTTTTCCTGTTTCTATATTACACTCAACACCGCCAGCAAAGTCGATGCTTGATACAAATCCGCCTCTTACAAAAAGAGAAACTACACCGGCGAGAATAACGATTATAGAAACAATATAAAATATTTTTCTGTTCTGAACTATGTTAAACATAATTATTCTGCCCCCTCTTCCTTCTTATTTGCACCATAGATATAAAGTCCTGCTTTCTTTCCGAAAATATTAGAAAGCTGAACAATTACAAACTTGGTTACAAAAATTGCTGTAAACATACTTACAATGATACCAAGACCTAATGTAATAGCAAAGCCTTTAATTGTACCTGTACCGATTACATAAAGAACTACTGCAGTAATCATTGTTGTTACATTTGAGTCAATGATAGCTGCAAAAGCTCTCTTGAAGCCTGCGTTAATAGCAGCACGGATTGTTTTGCCTGACTTGATTTCTTCTTTAATTCTTTCAAAAATAATTACGTTAGCATCTACTGCCATACCTATTGAAAGAATTACACCCGCAATACCCGGAAGTGTAAGATTTACTCTTAAAAGACCAAGTACAAGCATCAAAATTCCAATATATCCAAAAAGTGCAATATCAGCTGCTAAACCACAAACCTTGTAAAGTATAAGCATAAATAAAAGAATGATTAAGAGACCTATTGCTGCCGCTATAAGGCTTGTAGAAAGTGCATTTTCACCAAGAGTTGCACCAACTGAGCTGCTTGACACAAGATTGAGGTTGAAAGGAAGCTGACCTGCTGAGATAAGGCTTGCAAGTTCCTGAGCACTTTCAGGAGTAAATCCACCCTGAATTACAGCTGTATCTGAATTGATGCCTGTTGCTGCATACTCTGAGCTTACACTTGGCTGTGAAATAATTGTCTCATCAAGTACGATTGCGATAAAGTTTTTACCTTCTTCTGCACTTGCAGCTTTCTTTGTAGCCTGTGTAAACTTATCTATACCTGAATCCTGAAGCTGAAGCTCTACATAGTTTTCTGCTACGCCAAGCTCACTTGTCTGACCAAACTGTCTTGTAGCACTCTTAACATCAGTACCATCAAGAACTACATTACCGTCAGCATCCATAAACTTAAGCTGTGCTGTCTGACCTAATACTCTTACTGCTTCATCAGGGTCAGTAATTGAAGGCATTTCGATAACTACCTTTGTTTCACCCTGTGTTCTTACTGTTGCTTCATTATATCCCAAAGAGTCAAGACGTGCTCTCATAATTGAAAGAACAGTATTCATCTGTTCCATTGTAACATTTTCAGCATCTGCTTCAAAGGTTATGATAGAACCGCCGGTCAAATCCAGACCCTTTACTACTGCACCAACTGCATTTTCATCGCTGAATACCCCGGGCTTTTTCCAACTGCCGATTGTAACATCACAAAATGCACCATAAACTATGGCAACAATAAGTAAAATTACAACCAGTAATTTTGCAATACTTTTTCCCATTGCTTTTTTCCTCCTTAAAAATACATAACATTATGATTATATCCTAAAATTTAGTTAAAGTCAATATAAAACCTTAATTTACTGTCATTTAATTTGTGTAGAATTACTTTGCTAATGAATCAAGATATCCCTGAAGTATATAGGTTGCAGCAACAGTATCTACTATGTCTTTACGTTTTTTCCCTCTTACATTAGTTTCATTGAGAGTTCTGTGAGCTGCTACAGTCGAAAGCCTTTCGTCCCAAAAAACCAACGGGATATCAGTTTGACCTTTTAAAATCTCTGCAAAAGACTTTGTTGCTTCTCCCCGAAAGCCCACACTTCCATCCATATTTTTAGGTAGTCCGAGAACGATTTTTTCTGCCCTGTATTCTTCTGCTGTTTTTACAACTTCCTTTGCAACCTCCTGCGGATCCCAGTGGAAAATTGTTTTCAATCCTTGTGCAGTCCATCCTAGCTCATCACAAATTGCAACACCTGTACGTCTGTCGCCAAAATCAACCCCCAATATTCTCATCTGTTCCTCCTAATAATTCACATACAATTGCGGGATTGCGTTTTGCCTTTTCTTTCATAAAAGCACCTCTGTCCCGCAGCTTTAGACTTATATCATCGTATGACTCCATAATTTCATCAACCATTTTCACGATATTGTCATAAGACAACTGATTTATATCTGCCATAAAGGGATGATGCATATATTTAAGGTAAGCTTCAACTTTCGGGTCATACCCAAGACCTATTACAGGTACTGCGTTATTTGCACCATACATAAGAGCATGGAGTCTCATAGAAATAACAAACTTACTATTGGCGCAAATTCCCATCATATCTTTGTAATCATACTCATTTTTCAGTACAAAGCCCTCTTTTTGCATTTTAGAAATGCAATCTTTACTTATTTCTATATCATCAGGATTCTGCATTGGTATGAATAACGGAGTAAGATTATATTTTGATGATACATAATCACAAATTCTGCTTACCTGCCATTGTATATCTGCATTTTCCCATTCCCTCACAGATACAGCAAAATATTCATTTGGAACAATCTTTTCCTGCTCGAATATCTCAATAACACGTTCAAGACCAGACGGCATAACAGTAACCGAAGGATCTGCTGTAACCTCTACAGAAGGCATATTTACATTTAATAACTCAAGAACATTTACACTGTTTTCATCACGAAGTGTTATGTAGTCTACTTTATTTAAAATCTTAGATACAAGTTTTTGATTTTGTTCTTTGTTAACGGGACCTATACCATTAGCATACACAAATACTTTCTTATTTTTATTGAGTGCGTATCTTATCACAGTTATATAATACAAAAGACTTTTTGTACTTGTAGCATCCTGAATAAGACTTCCTCCGCCACTTATCAAAAGCTTACAATTTTTGAGTGATGACATCACTTTGAAGAAATTAAATCTGTTTACTGCTTTTACCCCGTGCTGTTTTGCTGTATATTTAGGTCTTCTCGAAAGAACAGTAAACCTTGTTCCTTTTCTTTTTTTGCTTATTTCATCAAGGATAGCACCTAATAATGCTTCATCTCCACTGTTCTTATGACCATAATAACCTGACAAAACAACATCTACACCTTCGTTTCCGTGAGAGATTATTTCGTTATAAACACTTAGGTTATCATCTGCCATTTTATCAACAGAATAATGCTTTAAAACAGTATTTCTTCCGTAAGTTCCAAGCTTTTCTTTTTCATCATCATTCATACTTAGTATTAAATCAATATCTTTAAGAAGTCTTTGTGGTGATGACATTTCCATACCACGACAGCAAAAATTCGTATTAATACAATCCTCAAGCTTGTCTTCATCAAAAATACCTATATACCCTTCATTACCTGCAACAATGGTAGGTACCGCTCCACTCATAGCCTCAAGAGCTGAACGTGAAACACCTACAAACACATCTGCAAGAGATACAAAACGGGCAATATCAGTCCTCGCCCCTGTGAGAAAAACATATTTTGCTTCTGCTTTTTTATTTACCTCGTAAGTAAGAGCTTCAATATTATTCATATCGTCGCCGCCACCGACAATAATTATTTCAACATTGTGCTTTTCTTTTATATCAGGAGCTATTTCAAGAAGATGTCTGGCAACAAGACTCCTGGATTCGTCAAGTCGGCTTATATAAACAATCTTAGTTGTATCTTCCTTTAATCCGAGCTCGGAAATTATTTCTTTTTTATCCTTTCCCGGCGAAAATTTATCTGTATTTATACCATTTATTGTAACAGTTATATCCTGCGAAGGAACATTATAATTGTCAATTAAATACTGTTTTATATCCTCGCTTACAGCAACCGTTCTGTAACCCCAATTTGTAGCATACCTCAATATTCCTGAGGTGTCAAAGACCCAATGTGCAGAAGTTATGAAATTAAACTTTACCGTTTTATTGATTAATCCCAATATAAATGACGGAATTCTTGCATGACCGTGAACCACATCCGGTTTTTCTTTCCTTATAATATTCTTAAGACCTATATAAGATTTAATCAAATTGCCAAGCTTTTTATTATGTAAGGGAAGTGAAAAATGTTTAATCCCCATTTTTTCAAGTTCGTTTGTATATATACCTCCGTTAGAAGCAATCAACACTTCAACCCCACGGGCTTTCAGAGCACCGGAAAGCTCTAAAACGTGTGTTTCTGCTCCTCCGATTTCCATACCCATAAGAACAAGCAATGCTTTCAAATAATCATTCCTCTCTTTACCTTTTTGTATATTCTAACATAATTTTTAAATTATTACAATATTTATTATTTACTGTTTGAACTTTTTATGTTAAAATGGTGCCTATAAAGGAGGCACAATTTATGACAAAACGAATTATATCCCTTATACTTATTTTGGTATTTATCTTTGCTATAACCGCAAATGCATCCATATATGAAGAAAAAACAGTTACCACGCTTACAAAAGGTGTAACCCTTACCCACCTTAAGCAGTTTACCGTTAATGGTTGGCAGAACATAAACGTAATTGAAGCAGATTTAAATGAAGAATACATCACCCTTGATGTGCTGACCCCGAAAGACGGTATTGATTCCTTAGAAAATGTAAAAGCAATGGCACAAAACAACAATACCGTTGCTGCAATAAATTCGGACTTTTTCTCCTGGAGCGGCTCAACAGGAAAACAAGGGTCATCTATTGGCACATTAATAAAAAACTCAAAGCTTCTTTCTTCTGCCTATGAAACAAATGACACCTGTGCAACACTTTCTATAACAGACAAAAATTCCGTTTTTATAGATTTTGTTACCACAGATATAACAGTTACTGCCCCAAGCGGCGAAAGTGCAAAAATAAAACATCTTAACAAATACGATTCTTTAGAACAGATTTGTATCTACACCTCTGATTTTAAAAAGATTACCCCCGGAAGCATGAACAATATTTTGGAAATGGTGATTGAAGACGGAGTTGTTACCGAAATGCGTCGTGAAATGGAAGGTGTAGAAGTTCCTGAAGATGGATATGTTATACGTCATCTCCCTGAATATGACCCATTTCTTACAGACAATTTTCAAGTTGGAGATAAAATTGAAATAGATATAAAAACATCCCTTGATTTAAGTAAAATAAAAAGTGCTGTAGGTGGTGGGACCAAGCTTGTGGAGAATGGCAAACCCGCAAAAATAACACACAATATAAGCGGAGTTAACCCAAGAACTGCTGCAGGCACGGATCAAACAGGAAACATTGTATATTTAGTAACAGTAGATGGTCGTCAAAGTAACGCAAAAGGAATGACTTTGGAACAACTTACAGAATTTCTGATAAACTATGGCATTTATAACGCAATTAATTTTGATGGTGGTGGTTCAACCACGATGGTTGCTAAAAAAGATGGAATTCAGACTGTTATAAACGCTCCCTCTCAACAATCTTTAAGAGCTGTTGCAAACGGACTCGGCATATATTCTCTGGCACCCAAAGGTGCATTTTCGTCTTTTGACATAAACATTGATGAAAGTGTTATGCTTTCAGGTACTTCAAAGGAATTTTCAATAGGCTCATGTTATGATGACTATCACAATGTAATTGATGTTGACAAAGCTTCCGTTATATGGTCTGTTGATGATGAATACGGCTACTTCGAAAATAATATATTTTATGCAACAAAACCCGCAGAAAACATAGAAATCTCCGCTCAAATCGGAAATGTTACCGAAAAAAGCTATATTACTGTTTACGGACCTCCTGCACGCATCAGCGTTACTCCGTCTCACTTTAACAAAAAAGATATTACAGAAAGTGATTTTTCCGTAACAGGCTATGACGAAAAAGGCTATAAAGCAAAAATACATCCAAAAGATATAAAAGTAGCAAATGTGTCAAACACAGAAACCGGAAGCAAAAAGATAACTGTAAACAATGCAACCTGTTTTATTTCTTATTCAAATGAGAATACGCAAAATTTTGAACAGAAAAACTTCTCACATAGAGTTTATCCTGCAGAATATACCTCCGGTAGTGCTGAGATTACATCATATCTCTCAAAAAGCAAAAACAACAGTGCAAAATTAAGTTTCGACTTTACCAATAATGAAACTGTTACAAAAGCATCTTATCTTGTTTTTGATTCTCCAATCAAAATAAATGAAAGAAAATATGCAGGAGTATGGTTGTATTCACCGGGTCCGATGCTTCATACTGTAAAGGCGCAATTAAGAACTGCTGACAACGAACTCATTACAGTTACATTATGCGACAAAATAAATTTTTCGGGTTGGAAATATTTAAGCACAATAATTCCCGAAAATGCAGAAACATTAAATAGTCTTTATATCGTACAAAACAACACAAATGAAAAAACAAAAGGTTTTGTTCTTTTTGATGACCTTTCCCTTTATAATTCAGGCAATATTGATTTTGCAGAATTAAAGGATGACTATGTACCTTCCGATAAACCCAAGACCGACGATATGACTTTTCTTGTAACAGGCAAAATTGCAACAGGAAACACTCTCCTTACAAAAGTTTTAAATTCAAAAATAAAATCTGCATTACAAAACGAAAGTGCTTTTAAATGTTTTTCTCTTGACAACGTAACCTTCGACGGTCTTGATGTCATAACAATAGACGGCTACAGCAGTTTTAACGAAAAAGGTAACCTGTTTATTAATTTAAATAATTCTGACGGATACCTTTCAAAAGCACAGTTTGAAAAATTTGCCAAAGATATACGCTCGCAAAACTATAAAAATTTATTTGTGTTTATGAATGAAGACTTTTCATTTATGTCCGATTCAACTGAGCTCAGTGTGTTAAAATCACTTCTTGCAGAAGCATCAAAAACAAAATCCGTTTTTGCATTTTTCAGCTCTGACTGTGATAATATGTACAAAGAGGATAATGTTAATTATATCGGAGTTAAGGGCGTAAACATTTCATCTGCGTACAATGTATCCGAAAGGAAAGATACTTTTACCTATATAAAAACTGTAATAACAGATAGTGGTGTTAAAATTAATTTTGAAAACTTTATAGAGTAATAAAACAGACGTATAAGGACATTTCTTATACGTCTGTTTTATTAACAAAAAGTTGAAAACAAATAAAAAAATTTTCCATACATTTATAGTGTTGTACAGTGAAAAGATAAATATAACAAATAAACATAAATATATCAAAACATGTTATATTTGAACCTTTTTATGTTCGAATGTAACACCAACGTGTTGACTTTATCATTTTTTTATGCATATTTTCACTTTTTTTACGAAAACATGTTGATTTTTTGTAAAATATATTGTATAATGTAAGCTCAATTTATTAAATTAAACTTATTTTGGAAAATATGGGGGTAGTATATATGCCAGATATAAAAAAAATCGCTATTATGACCGGTGGCGGAGACTGCCAGGGTCTTAATCCGGTTATAAGAGCTGTTGTTAAAACTGCAATAAACAAATATGGTCTTGATGTTGTAGGTATAAGACATGGTTACCATGGTCTTTATCATGGTGATTTTGTTAACCTGGGTCTTGAAGATGTTGAAGAAATCATCGCAAAAGGTGGTACCATACTCTACAGTTCAAACAAAGACAATTTATTTAAATATCCTGTAAAAGATGCTGAAGGAAAGCTTCTTAAAGACGAAGCAGGAAATATTATTTACGAAGATGTTTCGGATATTGGTGTTGAAAACCTTAAAAAAGCAGGAATCGATGCTCTCTTTATTCTTGGTGGTGATGGTACTTTAACATCCGGAAGAGATTTCTCAAGAAAAGGTGTTAATGTTATCGGTATTCCTAAAACAATTGACAATGACCTTGCTTTTACTGACTATACATTCGGTTTTGATACAGCAATCGGTATTGCTACAGACTGTCTTGACAGAGTAAGAACAACAGGTATATCCCATCACAGAATTATGGTTGTTGAAATTATGGGCAGAGGTGCAGGCTGGATGACTCTTCACGCAGGTGTTGCAGGGGCAGCTGATGTTATTCTTATTCCTGAAATTCCATATGACATCAACAAGATTGCAGAAAAAATCAAGGCTGACAGAGCAAAAGGCAAAGAGTTTTCTATTGTTGCTGTTTCTGAAGGTGCTAAATCAGTTACAGGCGAAAGAGTTATATTAAAGGTACGTGAAGACAGTCCTGACCCAATCCGTCTCGGTGGTGTAGGTTCAGTTGTCGCTGACAAACTTGAAGAATTAGTTGGTTCCGAAGCAAGAGCAACTACACTCGGACACATTCAGCGTGGTGGTTCTCCAACTGCTCACGACAGAGTTCTTTCAACAAGATACGGTTGTGCAGCTGTTGAACTTGCTATGAAGGGCGAATTCGGTAAAATGGTAGCTCTTCAGGGTGATAAGATTGTTGCGGTTTCTCTTGAAGATGTTATCGGTCAGCAGACAAAAAATGTTCCTGCCGATCATGAACTTGTTACTATCGCAAAAGCTATGGGCGTTTGCTTTGGCGACTAATCATTATTAAATTGTAAAATTAAAGGGACTGTAAAAAAACTAAGTTTTTTTACAGTCCCTCAATTTTGGGGAATAGGAAAAAATGCTTCAGAACGGACGAATTAAGCCCGTAGGGGTTACCCGAAGCTGTACGATGGTACAGCGAGAGGCGAAATTCGTTCGAGTAAAAATGCTTGTTTAAATAGAAAAAATCGTTTTTAAACGATTTTTTCCTTAAGTAATATATT
>JAZNWH010000032.1:0-11405 GCA_045593265.1 Clostridia bacterium
GTAGTAAGTGGAATTCTTAAGAATGAAAAGTATAAAGGTGATGCACTATTACAGAAAACATATACAGTTGATTACTTAACCGGGACGGTTGCAAAGAATAGAGGAGAAGTCGCTCAATATTATGTTGAGAATAGTCATCAAGGTATTGTATCAAGAGAAATCTTTGATATGGTTCAGGATGAAATTAAACGAAGAAAAAATAGTTCTGTAGGTAAATCAAATTCATATTCATCTCAATATGCTTTAACCGGAATTTTATTTTGTGGAGAATGTGGTGCCAATTATAGGAGAGTTACTTGGGCGAGAGACGGTAAAAAGAAAATTGTATGGAGATGTATGGAGCGACTTGAAAATGGAATACGAAATTGCAAGAATTCTCCTACAATTTATGAAGATAAATTAAAAGATGCAATTCTGTCCGGACTGTCTCAAATAGCCTTAGATATTTCTGATATAGCAGAAATGGTCAAGAGCGAAATCGGGACTGTAATTCATAAGAATGACGAGCAGAATGAATACACAATAAAAGCGAAAACTAAGAAACTCGAAAAGGAAATTCAAGTGTTAAATCAAATTGTAAATGAAGCAGATGACAACCAAGTATATTTTGATAAAATTAAGGAGTGCGAGGATGAACTTGCAAGATTAAATTCAAAACTTATAGAATGTTCAAAATGTGAAATGAATGACATTGAAGCTTTTATAAATGAGAATGAAGTGAACATGCTTGATTATTTCGATGCAGTAGTAAGAAATACAGTTGAATCAGTTCTGGTAATTTCACAGAATAGAATTAAAATCAAATATGTAGGCGGAATTGAAATAACAAAACCCATTTAAACACTATGTTGCAGGATGCCAAAATACAGACTGTATATTTCTCCCTATTGACAATTGCAATATTTGCCGAAATATGGTATAATAAAAAATAATTATAGTATAAGCACTACACTAAATATATTTTTGTTTCTTTATCGCACAAAGGTATAAAAGGTGTATGGAGGTAGTTATAGTAATGAATAATGATAGAGAGCAGCTGATTAATCTTATTTCGGATGAATTGTTAAGAGAAGATACAATCTTATACATTGGATCTGGAGTTTCCTGTTGGTCGGGTTTACCAAGTTGGAGCAAACTCTTAAGCGAGATGGTGGAGTTTATAAAGAGTAAGGGATATTCTTATGAACATGTTCAAAAAGCCATTGATAACAATAATTTATTATATGCGGCAAGTCTAGGAAAAGCAGTATTATCCACGCAAGAATATGCAATGTTTTTAAAGAGTGTAATAGATGGAATGGATATTGTTCCAAGTTGTTTGCATGAGATATTAGTAAGATTAGGATGTTCGAATTATATCACAACTAATTACGATAAGTTAATAGAAATGACATTAGGAAGTATAGGTAAAAAAATTCAAGTTGTATCAAATAGACAATTAATAGAATTGCCTAATATAATGCAGTTTGGTTGTCATAACTATGTTTTTAAAGCTCATGGAGATATTGACGACATAGAGAGTATTATTTTAACAAAGGAGGACTATGCAAAACTATATTCCGAACAAAGTGCTATAACAACAACTTTGAAAACTTTATTTTTGAGTAGAACTATAATATTTATAGGGTTTGGATTACTAGATCCTGATTTTGAATATATTAAAAATACTATTCTTAATACATATAATGAAAATCAAATTATTCACTATGCAATCATGCCGGATGTCCATGAAGAGGAAAAAAAGTATTGGATGAAAAATTATGGAATTAGAATTCTATCATACGATACTATAGAAAATAGTGATAAATCTCGAAATCATTCTGAATTAGCTTCTATATTGGAAAAGATAAGACAATTAACAGAGTATAAAAAAAATAAAAAACATCAATTAGAATATGATAGTTATTCGATGAGTCTTTTAAGATTTTTAGCAAAAATGCAATATGATTATAAAAAGAATGATACTGCATATGATTTGTATGCTCAAAAAGTTGAAGAAAGAAAAAAACACAGTATTGTTTCAGTAGAGGAGCTGCTCAAAAATAATACAAAGGGCTTAAAAATTATAGCTAATCCAGGAATGGGTAAGTCATATACATTGACGTCGTATTGCAACTATTTATCTGATGTTGCTATTAGACATATAACCCTGCAAAATAAACACACAAAAGATATAGAAATTCCTATTTATATTGATATGAAGTATTTTGAGGGTTCAATATCTGCAATGATCGACAAACTGTTGCCTAAAGAATTAAAATTAGCAGATATCATACAAAATAACAAAGTAGTAATTGTTATAGATTCTATTAATGAAGTTCCTAAGATATATTGGGAAAATGGAAAACTTGAAAATGAATTATTAGATTGTTCAAATAAATTTTCTAAGAATAAAATTGTTTTTGCTTCAAGAACCGGAGAGGGACTAGAAAAAATATCACTAGATAAATATGAAATTATAGGAATTAGCTATAACGATATACGAAAATATTCTTCTCAAAACTCAATAGATTTGAATAATGTAAATTTAGATAATCTTCGAAGTCCATTATTGTTAAAGTTACTCACTGATATTGCAGATAATAAATGTGAAATAAAATCCCATAATACATTTTTTGAAATTTTATTTGAGAATCTAGAAAAGAAATTTGAAAAACGATTTGATATACATGTTTCTTTTATAGATGTTTTTAGTGAAATGGCTTATAAAATGATAAAAGAGGGTATAGAAGTTTTTTCTTATAAAGATTTAGTAAAGATTGTAGAAGACTTTGATACTACTATAAGTAAAATTGCAATTGTTAATTGGTTTTTAGAAGATAGCCGTTTGTTGGTTGTATCAACTGATTATAAGCTTAATTTCTTCCATCAATCAATCACAGAGTTTCTAGCGGCACAAATAATGTTGAAAAAACTAGAAGAAAATAATTTTGACATTACCGATTTCTTAAAATCAAAAAAATGGGATAATTCTATGTTGATAACTTGCCATTACCTTGATGATACTAGTTTATCTTTGTTTTTTGAAAAAACATTAGAAGTGGACTGTATATTGGCAATTCAAAGTATTAAGTATATGCAAGCTGACAGAAGAGACTATTATATTGATAAGGTTTGCAAACACCTATTGAGAGATAATTTATATGATTGGGAAACCAATTTTAGAATTGCTAATTTATTTAAAGAAATTCCATTTACTGAAAGTAATATAGAAGTATTAATGAAATTAGTTGATAAAGGAAATTCGCTGGGAGGTGAAGCAAGCGGTGTTATCGTAAATTTGCTTGGAGAGCGTGCTGTTAAACTTTTATTACCTGCTTTTTTTGATAAAATTAATGACTTTAATTTTGCAACAAGAGTTGGCAGTTTATTAAAAAACTATAATCTTGATTTACAATATATTCTAGATAAAATATCGAAAGTAAAATGTGAGAATATAGATTCTGTATCAGCTTCAATAGGAATTTTGTTATCAAAATACAATATAAATGACATAGTATCTTATTTTGAGCCTATTGAAGAATGCGGGTTTATCAAACAAAATATTTTGGCAGATTTGATTAGGGACAATGAAGGTAAAAAAGAGTCAGCTGCTTTAGCAGTTAATATGATAAAAAGAAAAATAAGCGAATGTGTTTTTTCACTCTATATAAATTTAAAATCAGATTTGCTTGATATAGAAAAATTAGATGAAAATTTTTTTAAAAGCGTAGAAAGTATTATACTGAATAATAAAAACTACTGGTGTATTCATTTAATCATGAAAATCTATTCAATATATCCGAACATAAAATCTACAATTTTTCTACGACTGCAACAATGTACAGGCATTCTTAAGTTAATATATCTATATTGTTTAAGAAAAGATAATGAAGATGCTTTTATTAATGAATTCAAAAGATTTTTATTGAGCGATAAACTTGATGAATATGTAGAAATTATCAGGGGATTTGAAAATGTGGATTATTCGGTATGTTTAGATGAATTTATAAATATACTAATCGAAAAAAATAGTATAAAAGCAATGCAGTGTTTTCTAAATAGTATACGTGAAGAATTTGAAAATTATGTTCTTTCGGATGATATAATTGTACAATTAATTAATTTTGCAAGTCAAAATTCTACAGAAGATGAAATGCATTGGTGTAGATATTTGATCGGGGAATTAATATTATTAAATGCTTCTGCTAATACAAAAAAAATAGTATTATCGGAATTTGATAATGATAGATATCGAAATTTTATATATTGTAATATATTGGTTCGATTCCCTGATTTGTGTCTATCGGATTTTAGCAAAAAATCTGTGCTGTATTTATTGAATCCAAAATATTTTAATGAATATTCCACAAGCGTATTAGGAGAGATATTAAATGATAAAGATGTTGAAGAATATATAATCCCATTATATAATCAAACATCAGATTTACATAGGAAGAACCTTTTGAAGAATATTTTGGAACGGGTAGGGAATAAGTTTCAAAAAAGATATATTATATAGTGCTTTTTAATAAATTAATGACATTATCCCTAGTATTGAAGTTGCATCTAAACCTTATGCCTCGCAATATGGATATGTCGAATTTTGTTGAAAGGAGAGTACATATGAAGAAAGAAATGGCAATAGGCTGTGGAACTTCTTTATTATTGGTAATCGTTGTTGTTGTTAGTTTTATGATGTGGTTTTCTAATATGATTGACGACAGTTTATCAAAAAAAGAGATTTTCAAGTTGGTAAAAGACAATTATACTATAATTTTAGATGATATAGAAGAAAAAGACTTTTCTGATACTAAAAAATTAAAAGGAGTACAGGAAGTATATTCTGATACAGAAATAGTAGATGTATATTGTGGTGGAAGTGGATTTGGGTCTGCAACAAGCTATTATGGCTTTTATTACTCTCCCGATGGGTTACCCAAAGATTCTTGGTGCGGCAGTAGTTTTGGAAGACCTGAACAGCTAAAACCTGATGGGGAAGGTTTCTCTATTAAATATTCAAATGATGACAATTGCTATTATACAGAAAAAATAAGAGATAACTTTTTCTATTATGAAGCACATTTTTAAATTGCATCTAAACCTTATGCCTCGCAATATGGATGTGTCGAAAAATGACGAAACAAAAAAGCCTCCCCTGTGTAAGGGTAGGTGGGTTGCAAAGCAACTCGGAGGGGTTGTAAATTCAAGGAAAAACAATCCCTCAGTCAACTTCGTTGACAGCTCCCTTTACACAAGGGAGCCTTTGAAAAGCTGCATCTAAACCGTATGCCTTGCAATATAAAGATGTCGAAAAATGTCCATTTTTGAAAATTACAGAGGGGGTAAAAATATGTTAACTGACTGGTTGATGGTAATTATTACGGCAATATATGTTATTGCAACTATCTTTATATGTGTTTATAACGGGCGTTCCGCTAAAGCGGCAAAAAAACAAACTGAAGAAATGATTTCACAATATAATGCAGTGAATAGACCATTGGTTACAGTTCGTTTTGATATAATAAGATCGGGATTATTATGTTTTGTGATTGAAAACGAAGGACCTTTACCAGCAAAAGATGTTAGAATATCGATAAATAAAGAATTTCTTGCAAACATTAAAGATGATGGCGAAAAAAGGCGATTGGAAGACTTAAACAATGCAAATTTTTATTTGGCAAGCAAACAAAAACTTACTGTCTTGTTAGGTGCAAATCCGTCTTTTAATGAAATAGCAAAAGAAATTGCTAAAATAAATATAACTTATAATGATTACAAAGAATATACGGAGATTGATATTAGTCAGTATAAATTTTTGATACTATACAATTCAACATTGGAAGATATATCCCAGCATCTCAAGAAAATCAAAGAAGAGGATAAAAGTTACCATAAGGCGATTTTAAAGTTAATAAATAAACCGCATATTAGCAATGTGGTTGTTCGTTCGGCAACGGAGGATGAAGCTAACAAGTTTAACCTATTCAAATTAGTATGCTTGCATCCAAACTCTACAGCACTACAACTATCTGAAAAAATGAAAATGGATAAAGAATATATATTAGGATTGTTGTTCGAATTAAATAAAGTTGATGGGTTAATTAGTTTTACATATGGCGATGATTGGGAAGAAGATAATGTCTTATGGTTTAAAAGATAATTTTAAAATGTTTCTAGCTATTAACCAATATATGTGCATCTAAACCTTATGTGTCGCAATCCACTAAAAAGCTTTGCATCTAAATTGTCTATCCCTTATACCAAAAAAGTGTATATTAAAGTGAAATTACCTAATATGCATATGAAATTACACCGCAAGCGATTTTTATACCGGAATTACCTGAGGGTTGAGTTGTAAAGTCATCGGGTGCGGAGTGGATTATAAGAGCTTTTCCTATTATTTCTTCAGCGGTGAATCGGTTTGTTAAAAATACAGAAAAACCAATCCCGTTTGCACCAAATATAGGTGGTAAGTCGCCTGCATGGTAGGGGTGATTGCAATTATTGGGATTATAGTGTGTCATGGCATCAGCGAATGGATCGGTGCTGTTGCCTGTGCAACTATTTCCGCTGTGGATGTGAACTGCAAATATTGGCTTTTGACAAATACTATCAGATAAAGGTAATCCTTTTAGTTGTATAGAAACCAGTACACCTGCCTGTACTTTATAAAAGTATGCAATACCGTTTATATATGGGTACTCATTACTCCCATTAATTTTTGCAAATGCATAAGGTCTTTTTTTAATATTTAGTATAGAATTGTTAAACATATAAATCACCTGCAAGATACTTTTGGTATATAATATGCTTGCTTTGTGATTTTTGACCCAGTCTTGACACGAACTAAGTCGAAAAATATTGAAAGGAGAAACACGATGAATAGAGAAAAATTGAGATATAGTTTAGCGTGTTTGATATCGTTTGTTTTAATGCCTGTTTACGCAAGTGCTAATATGGTTTGGCCAAGTTTGTATATTGCTGAAGGTATGAGAAGTTGGTATGTGATATTAATTGGATTAGTAATAGAGATACTTTTTGTAAAATGTTTTTTAAAAGGAACATTTTTGAAATCAGTTTTGATTTCATTTGTTATGAATTTAGTATCGACAGTTTTAGGAGTTGTTGCAATACCATTGAGTGGTTTTATTGGTGAGTTGTTGATGATTCCTTTTGGCACAGGAACATTTCATCCTACTCATTGGCTAATGAGCTATGCCTTTGCAATACTTTCCAATGTGATTATTGAGGGATTAACTGTAAAATTCATATTTAAACACGAATTTAAGAAAATGTTTTGGTGGCTTTGTGTTGCAAATGCAATTAGTGTTATAATCTGTATCCTGTTCCATGGAATAGCAATGCAGAATATAAATATTTAGTGATAGGCTCTAAATTAACATAAACATTTTTAATAACACGAGGGTAATACAAGGGGAAGGTTGCCTTTTACTTGTGTCAAGTCCATATAATTTACAACATTAGTTTGCCGATTTTAAATATTTACATATACTATAATATTTACAACAAGCCTTGTGATGCAAGTCTTTGCGACTAAAGTCGCTAATGTACTTCGTACATTTTGCAATATTGACGGCGTCGTAAAAATACCCTTGCAAGCAAGCATTTTTACTCCTGGTAGCCGGGAGCGAGAAAATACAGTATTCTCGCGGGTTCTAATGAAAAGTGCTCAAGGAAAAATGGTTGAAAAAATAGGGAAAAGTTAGTAGGTCCTATTGTGCTTTGCACAACAAGGTTCCCGGGTACCCAACCGCTCGCCTGACTTGACACAAACCGATGATGAGGATATAATTATAAAAGAATAAAATAAAGTTGAAAATGGGTGAATTTATAATATGAACAACTACAGACAATTAGAATTACAAGCAAAGACAAATAAAAAAAGGGAAGAATATAAATATTTTGTTGGAACTACGCTTAAAAATCCTCTTGAGTATGAGGTTGGAGAAAAAATGATATTTAAAATCCGTGTAAAGCATATGGATGATTATCTTGACATACCATATATTTGGTACTCTATAATAAGTGATGACGGACAAAACACAGAGGGATACATAGCAAAAGAGGAAGATGGCTGGTTTTATATTGAAGCATCCATATCCAAAAATGGTTTCGTATATGTTCAGGCCAAAGCTTGTGATGAAAGCAAACAGATAATAGAGGGAATAGCCACCTATAACGGCAGTGCCGGGGCAGATATAAATAATATTTTACGCGCTACAAAGACACCGGATGATTATCACGAATTCTGGGATAAACTCAAAGCAGAGGTTGAAGCAACAGAGCCTGAGGTTTTGCTCTGTGAAAAGACAGAGGATGAAAATTATCCTGATTTTGAAATGTACGATATGCAAATCAAGGCACCAGGGAGCGAGTATGTTTCCGTTTCGGTAGCATATCCAAAGGGAGCAGAAAAGAACAGCCTTAAATTTGCTATGCTTTTTCAGGGATACGGCGTTAATCCAGCAACTCCTAAACCCATTAAAGACTATTTTACTATACATGTAAATGCACACTGTATGCCCAATAACAAGTCAATGGATTTTTATGCCAATATACGGGATAATGAGCTTAAGGGTTATGGCTATGATGCGGAGGAAAACAGCAGTCCTGAAACTACATATTGGGCAAAAATGTTTTTAAGAGATTTACAGGCACTCCGTTTTTTCAAGGAACATGAACTTTTGAATAAAAAGGACTATTACTTCATAGGAAGCAGTCAGGGTGGGATGCAAGCCTGCAACATGGCTGCACATTTTGACAGAGCCACTGCAGTTATTATGAATGTTCCATGGCTTTCTGATATTTATGGACATGAGATTTGCGGCAGGAGAGGAAATACAATGCCTAAGGGTGTTGGTGTAACATATTTTGATACTGCAGTTGCAGCACAGTATTTAAAATGCCCCGCTTATATCATTTCGGGTTTGGGGGATATCACATGCAATGCAAGCACACAGATGGCACTTTTCAATGCCATAAAGTCACCTAAGTATCACGAATTTTATCAGAACAAGGTTCATTCCTTTACAATACCATGGGATAATTGTATGTATGCATTAGGTGATTTAAGTCTTGCTGATAAATACAAAGAACACACAACAGAATATTATGACTGGGATTAAAATTACTGGAGTTAGATATAAATTGTAAAGCATTTGACTGATTATACATAAACTTCTATACATTATACCAGCATATAGATGATTGTAGGGAATCATTTTAAAAAAGCCGAAAATACTCAGGTATTTTTGGTTTTTTTGTTGTATTGTCAAAAAATGTATGTTATAATTGACACATACGGAATTTTATTTCATAAAATTCTTAAGAGCTAACGCTCTTTTGTGCTCTGTTGAGCACTGTGTCAATTGACGGCGTCGCAAAAATGCCCTTGCGAGCAAGCATTTTTACTCCTGGTAAAATTGACATCTAGAATGTGCACTGATTCTATGGTTTGAAATGTAAGGGACAAAAAAAGCCTTCCCCTCAAGGGGAAGCCTTTGAGAGAACATTTTATCCTTAACTTGACAAAATTATATAATTAATGTATACAGAATTTTATTTCATAAAATTCTTAAGAGCTAACGCTCTTTTGTGCTCTGTTGAGCACTGTGTCAATTTGTGGTGTCATAAAATTGACATCTAAAATGTGATTAATCTTATAATACAAATATTAAGAAAAATACATAGGAGGAAAAAATGGATATTTTTACTATTTTGAGTCTTATTGGCGGTCTTGCACTGTTTCTTTATGGTATGGATCTTATGGGTGACAGCCTTAAGAAACTTGCAGGGGGTAAGCTGGAGTCTATTCTTGCCCGTCTTACATCAACAAAGCTAAAAGGGTTTTTGCTCGGCTTTGGTGTGACTGCAATTATACAGTCTTCATCAGCTACTACAGTTATGCTTGTTGGTTTTGTTAATTCGGGTATTATGAAATTTGGGCAGACTATAAGTATAATTATGGGTGCTAATATAGGTACAACAGTTACAGCGTGGCTTTTGAGTACTGCAGATATCGGCGGTACGGCTATGATTTTAAAACTATGTAAACCTGAATCATTTACACCTATTTTAGCTGCAATCGGTATTTTGATGAATATGACAGCTAAAAATGACCGTCGCAGAAACACTTCCACTATTTTACTTGGTTTTGCTATTTTGATGTTCGGCATGGAGGCTATGAGTGCCTCTGTAGAAGGTCTTCGTGACAATGAGGCTTTTAAAGGCATGCTTACTATGTTCTCAAACCCTATTATGGGTATTGTTGTGGGTGCTTTGTTCACTGCTATTATTCAGTCATCATCTGCTTCTGTAGGTGTTTTGCAGGCTTTGGCACTTTCGTGCTTTATTCCTTATTCTTCTGCAATACCTGTTATACTGGGTATGAATATAGGTACAACAATTACTCCTATTATTTCTTCAATAAGCGGCAATACAGAGTCTAAGAGGGTTGCGCTTACCTGTCTGTATATAAAAATGATTGGTGTTATTGTAGTGGTAGGTGTGTTCTATGCACTCAATACAATCATTGGATTTGAGTTTATGTCCAATAAGGCAAGTGCATTTAATATAGCCGTTATTCATACATTTTTTAATATAATTTCTACAGTTATACTTTTACCTTTTACATCTTTCTTTGAAAAGCTTGCGGTTACAACCGTTAAAAGCAAAAAGGAAGAGGAAAAAGCAGATGCTTTTGCAACACTTGACGAACGCTTTCTTGAAATGCCTGGTTTTGCTGTTGAAAAGTGTAAAGAGCTTGTTTGCAATATGGCAAATATTTCTTATGATACATTTAAAAAGGCAACAGATTTACTGGAAAATTATGACCAGGCTGTATTTGAGCAAGTACAGGAGCTTGAAAGCAGTATTGATAAATATGAGGATAAAATCAGCACTTATTTAATTAAGGTTGCGGCAAAAAATATGGCAGCAAAGGATAGCAAAACAGTTACTGAGCTTTTGCACTGCATTGGAGATATCGAACGAATTTCCGACCATTCTCTTAATATTGCCGAAGCTGCAAGGGAAGTTTATGACAAGGGTGTTCAGTTTTCCGAAAAGGCTAAGAATGATTTGAATATTATCAAAAATGCCGTTGCTGAAATACTTGAAATCTCTGTGGCAGCTATGGAAAACGAAAATGTTGAAAAAGCAAAACAGGTTGAACCTTTGGAACAGGTTATTGACCGCTTGAAGAGAATAATAAAGGACGGACATATAAAAAGACTTCAAAATGGCGACTGTACAATGGAGCTTGGCTTTATTCTTTCAGATTTGCTTACAAATCTTGAAAGAATATCTGACCACTGTTCAAATATTGCTGTTTGCATAATTGAAATTGCAAACGATTCTTTTGAGGCACATGATTATCTAAATAATATAAGAACAGATGAAGG
>JAZNWH010000033.1:0-2543 GCA_045593265.1 Clostridia bacterium
CACTCTTGTAAAGTGATTTTTAATATTCTGACTATATGAAAGATAATACGATACAATGATCTGGCAAATAAGTAAAACAGTTATCAGAATCATAGGTGTATATTCAGAAAACTTTCCTTTTTTTATTTTTTTCAAAGAAGTAAATAACCGCACCGTTCAACGCTCCTTTTCTAAACCTTCTTGAAAGTATTTTAACATATTTATTTAAAACAATCAATACAAAAAACGGTTTTGGTCTGCAATTTGATAGAAAGAAATAAATTTGAAAATATATATGTAATAAGAAAAAATTATAGGGATAATATAGGAATTTGTCCATATTTTGTTTGTTGATTATAAACAAGCGGTGTGCTATCCTTTTGTTATTAAAATACAGAATTTTAATATATATTTTAACAAAAAAGTGTGATTTTGTTCTATTTCTTACTTTCTACAAAAAACTCGACAGATAAGTGAAACAAAAGCCGGTATTTTATATTGAAATGCATTATTTCCGTGATAGAATTGTAGTATAGAAAAATGTGTTTGGAGGACTTAGAAAAATGAATGCTTCAACAGCGCAAAAGAAAAAAAAGAGGCGGATGACCCTTGAGTGGAGGAGTACCTTAAGCTTAGGCACTCTGACTATTCCAGCCATTATCTGGTTCATAGTTTTTTGCTACATACCAATGTTTGGAATAATTATTGCATTTAAAGATTTTGATTATGCAAAAGGCATATTCGGAAGTGAATGGTGTGGGTTTGACAACTTTCTGTATCTCTTTAAGTCAAACGATATATACAGAATCTTACGAAACACTATTCTTTACAATGCTACATTCATTATCGTAGGAGCAGCGGCAGCGATAAGCATTGCATTGATGCTTGATTCTATCAAAAGTAAATTATTCATTAAATTTACGCAAACAACAATCTTTCTCCCATACTTTATTTCCTGGGTAGTGGTTGCGTTTGTTACACAACAGATGTTCTCATTGAACAACGGAGCAATGAACAGCCTGATAGAATTTTTTGGCGGTGAGAAAATTGCGTGGTATACCAATACGAAACCGTGGCCGGTAATTTTAATTCTGGCAAATCTGTGGAAGCAGATAGGTTTTAACACGATTGTGTATTACGGTGCAATACTTGGTATCGATTCTTCGATTTACGAAGCAGCAAAAATTGACGGAGCTAATGCAAGACAGGTTATTACAAAAATCACCTTGCCACTTTTGAAACCGACTATAATGATTCTGCTTATTATGTCTATCGGTTCAATTTTAAGAGCGGATTTCGGTCTGTTCTACTACCTGCCAAATAATCAGGGACCGCTTTATCCGGTAACAGATGTAATTGATACATATATTTACAGAGCTCTTAAGGTTTCAGGCGACTTAACCGGTTCATCGGCAGCAAGTTTTGTTCAGTCGGTTGTAGGACTTGTGCTTGTTCTTATTACCAACAAAATTACCAAGAAGTTAGACCCTGAAAATGCATTGTTCTAAAAAACGGAAGGAGATGATGTGTGATGAAAAAAATAACTTTCTCTAAAGCTATAATAGCAATAACGCTTATTACTATTTCGGTATTGTGCGTACTTCCGTTCTTTATGATATTGTTCACATCCTTTGCGAGTGAAGAAGGAATTATGCAGTATGGTTATTCGTTTTTCCCGAAGCTACCAACCCTTGATTCTTATAGACATATTTTATCTAATGGAGCACAGCTTTGGTCAGCATACGGACTTACGATATTTGTAACGGTAGTGGGAACATTTCTTGGCGTAGTGATTATGACAGCTTGTGCGTATGCTCTTTCACGAGACGATTTTAAGCTAAAGAAGGTTCTTTCGTTCTTTATATATTTTACTATGCTTTTCTCAGGAGGAACAGTTGCTACTTATATCTGGATTGCGCGTTATTTAAAGCTTTCCAATAACATACTTGTGCTGTTTCTGCCGATTATGATGAGTGCGTATAACATTTTCATTCTAAGGGTATCCTGCAAAAGCATTCCGTTCTCATTAATTGAGAGTGCTAAGCTTGAGGGAGCAAGCGAAGGGTACATATTTATAAAAATTGTAATTCCTCTTGCAAAGACAGGTATTGCAACAATTGCCCTTTTAACGATGTTTACCCTTTGGAACGACTGGTACTTAAGTATGATGTATATGGATACGAGTGATAAATGCACTCTTCAGTATTACTTAGTAAAAATATTGGATAGTATAACCTTTGCAAAAGCAAATGCATCTGCATCAGGCGGACTTTCTCAGGCGGCAAGTCTTCCTGACGAGGGTGTAAGAATGGCGATTTGTTCCCTTGCTGCGCTTCCTATGCTATGTGTATTTCCGTTTTTCCAGAAATACTTTGTTAAAGGCATAGCAGTAGGATCGGTAAAGGGTTAATAAATTATAAACAAAAATTTTAATGTGCTAAAAGCACGGAAAGGGAGAAAAACATGAAAAAAATGAAAAGACTAATAGCACTAGCATTGGCTGCAGTTATGGCAGCTATTCCTCTTTCAGGCTGTGGGGACAGTAGTGACAAGAGTGAAACTAT
>JAZNWH010000034.1:0-19896 GCA_045593265.1 Clostridia bacterium
ATAGTTAATAAAATCAGCCGCACAAATTTCAAAATTTGTCAAGTCTTTTTCGAAATAATTTTTAATATTTACATAAAAAAAGGGGGCAAGCTCATAGAATGAACTTGCTCCTCTTAACTTAATGATATTGGTTTTTTTACATCCTCTTTTAAATTGCAGAATATTGACAAATTGTTATTAATATACTATAATATGAGACACAGTCTCAAATTGGAGGAGTTTATGAAAAAGGTTTTTATAACTGTGTTGGCAGTTGTTTTACTTTTATGTAGTTGTGGAAAATATGAAACTACAGATAATGGAAAAGTTAATATAGTTACAACGAATTTTGCCTATTATGATTTTGCACGTGCAGTAGGCGGAGAAAAAGTTCAGGTAAATATGCTTATAAAACCTGCATCAAATGTACATTCTTATGAGCCTACACCTGAAGATATAATAAACACGTCAAAAAGTGATTTGTTAATTTGTAATGGTGGTGAAAATGAGAAGTGGGCAGAAAATATTATTAAAAACGCAGAGCCTCAAAATGTTATTAGAGTTCTTGATATAATATCTGTCAAGGACGAACATTTCCACGATATTGATGAGCATGTGTGGACATCTCCTGTTAATGCTGTGAAAATAGTAAAAGAAATTTTAAACAAGCTTGTAATTGAAGATGCAGAAAATAAAGATTATTATGAAAATAATGCCAATAGATATATTTTAGAGCTTGAAGAGCTTGACAATAATATTGAGACGATAGCAAAGAATTCAAAAAGAAATGTGTTGGTATTTGGCGACAGATTTCCTTTTTGGCATTTTGCAGAAAGGTATAATTTTGAATGTCTGTCAGCATTCGGTGGATGTGCCCATGACTCTGAACCCGATGCTAAAACTGTAGCAATGCTTTGCGATAAGGTAAGAGATGAAAAAATTCCTGTAGTGTTCTATATAGAAATGTCTTCCGACAAAACTGCAAGAGCCATCTGTGAGGGTAGTGATGCAAAACCATTATTGCTGCACTCCTGTCATAATGTAAGCAAGGCTGAATATGATAATGGCGAAACTTATATTTCTCTTATGAATAAAAATCTTGAAAATCTTAAGGAGGCACTTAATTGAAAAGACTGATAAACTGCATAAATGCATCCTTTGGATATGAAGGCAAAACAGTAGCAGAAAATATAAGCTTTGAAATTTACGAAGGAGATTATATTTTTATAGTAGGAGAGAACGGGTCGGGTAAATCTACTCTTATAAAAGGAATACTTTCTTTGATTAAGCCATATAACGGGGCAATAGAACTTGAGAATTCGCTTACCCAAAGTGATATAGGTTATTTTCCTCAGCACACGGAACTGAAAAATGATTTTCCTGCGAGCGTTGAAGAAATTGTTCTTTCCGGATGTATGAGTAATTCTTCGGGAAAATTCTTTTACAATAGAAAAGACAAGGCTCTTGCTGAAGAAAAAATGAAAATCCTTGATGTTTTTGATATACGAAAAAAAGCATTCTTGAGTCTTTCAGGTGGTCAAAGACAAAGAGTTTTGCTTTCAAGAGCATTATGTGCAACAAAGAAAATGATTATATTGGACGAGCCTGTTGCAAATCTTGATCCACTAGTTACGAGAGAATTTTACGATATTATAAACAAAATAAATAAAGAAATGAATATAACTGTTCTGATGGTATCCCATGATATTAATTCAACTGTTAAATATGCCAAAAAAATATTGCACATCGGAGAAAATGAAAACTTTTTCGGGGACCTTGATGAGTATCTTTCAAAGGGTCCGGGAAAAGACTTTCTGGGAGGTAAAAGGCTATGATTGAATTAGTTATGAATATACTTTCTTATCCCTTTATGCTTCGTGCAGTTATTGTAGGTGCAGTTGTGGCTGTTTGCTGTGCTCTTTTAGGAGTAAATCTTGTACTTAAGAAATATTCAATGATAGGGGACGGGCTTTCTCATGTATCTTTCGGAGCAATGGCAATTTCGGCGGTGTTGGGCTTTTCTCCGCTTGCAATTGCAGTTCCTGTTGTTATAATAGCTGCATTTATGCTTTTGGGTGTAAAGGAAACAAGTAAAATAAAAGGGGATTCGGCTATTGCGATTATAACAAGCTCATCACTTGCGATAGGTATAATGGTTTCTACTATGTCAGGAGGTATGAATACAGATTTAATGAACTATATGTTCGGAAGTATTCTTTCCTTAGGGAAAACAGATACTGTTATATGTATAATTTTAGGACTGCTTACAATCTTTTTGTACATACTGTTTTACAGAGGAATTTTTGCAGTTACCTTTGATGAAATATTTGCTAAGGCAACGGGAGTTAAAACAACGGTGTACAGAAGCCTTACTGCAATTTTAACAGCAGTTACCGTAGTAATCGGAATGAGGATGATGGGAACTTTGCTGATATCGGCTCTTCTTATTTTTCCACCTTTATCAGCTATGCGCGTTTCAAAAAACTTTAAAGTAACTGTTATCCTTTCTGCAATAATTTCCCTTGTTTGCTTTATTACAGGAATACTTGTATCTTTTGTTTATGCAACGCCCGTAGGAGCAACAGTTGTTATATCAAATCTTGTTATTTTCATGATTTTTTCTATTATATCTAAAATAAAAACAGCATAGTATTGATATTCTTAATGATAGTAATTTAAAAGGTTGAACGAAATCAATCGTTCAACCTTTTATCGTATGCTTCTGCGATTCTCGCCAAACCGAAATGTATGGATTGAACTATGTATAGTTCTAATCTATAAGTTTTTAGGATTATCTTAAATTGTCGGATTTTCTACTTGTTGCAGAATTGGACAAATTATTGATAGAAACCTGCGTTACCTAAACATAATAGAGGGGCATAATAGTAACAATTAAAATTACATTCACTAAATCTAATTTGAATATCATTATATCCAGTAATGTTAACATCTACATCTATAGGAGCGCTCGTTTTTGTCATCACGGGAGATTTGTAAATGGTTTTTCCGTCAGCTATTATAGTTAAATAAACAGATCTATCATCAGTTTCACCTTCTGGAATATAGAGCGTTCCCTTAAATTTCGAGTATTTCATATTACAAAGATATTGCAAATTCAAATTATCTCTATGTTTATTACAAATTGCATGATTATAACTATTTCCATAATTGTCAGTCAGCTCGTCAGTTTCACTTGGATAATCGTTAATACTTACCATATCTTCTAATTTTACAGTAGGATATTCCAGATTTCCTTTCATATCTCCCAAATAAACAGTATAATTAGGACCGTCCCAGTACACAGATTTGCCGAGTGCGTTTGCAATTGCTCTTACAGGTAAATATGTTGTGCCATTATAGATAATTGGTTCAACTTTATTCCCATTTGCATCAGTGGGACGTAGTGTTTGACCATCAATAACAATTTTGATTCCGTTAGCAATTACATTATAGAGTGTAGTAGTATTTGTAGCCAACACTACACTGCTTGTCATCATAGCACCAATCAGAATGCCTGCAATTAAACCTTGTAGCCTTTTTTTCATTTTGTTTTACCTCCAAATTTCACTTTTAATTATTAATTAATTGTAATATAGACCGTTTGTGTACTGTCTTCCCAGTAAACGTTTGCTCCAAAGGCTTCGCTTACAGCTCTTACGGGAATCATTGTATAATTATTTATAAGTTGTGCAGGGACATCTAAAGTAATCGGTATTTCGTTTTTATATAAGATATTGCTATCTATTGACATTTTTATTGTTGTATTATTTAAGTTACTTGTAATAGTTTGTGTTTTGTCTTCCCAGTAAACGTTTGCTCCAATCTTTTCAAAAATTTTTCTCAAGGGGACTAATGTTCTTCCGTTTACAATAACAGGTGTTTGGTCAAATTCAATTTTAGAATCGTTTAAAACTACAGTTATTTCATCAAAAATAATTCCTGTTTTAATATTAGTGTTTGCTAAATAGAAAGCGTTTTGATAACCATATTCGTCATAAAAGTCAACTTGATAAAAGAAACCGTCTTTTTCAGGAAAGTTATCATATATTCCACTATCCCAGTTAATGTTGTTTGATTTATGCACAAATTCGAGTTCAACAGCAGAATCAAAATCATCTCGTTTTATTGAAACTTTATTTCCATTTATTTGATAAGTAAAGGGTATTCCGTTTCCACTAACATCTACATCTGGCATATATTCCTCAAATATATGTGTTTTCCCTGAGTTTTTAATACAGTAAGCAAGTGCCTCTTTATCGTAATACAATCCTGGTGATGCACCATAAACACTACCTGTTCCGTCTAAGTTAAATTTGAAAATTTCATATGATTGCGTAAAATTTTCCCACCAATTTTCAACCAATAGTTTTTTTAATTCTTTTTCGGTTGGTTGTTTGGCAAAAGCCATAGAACAACATAAAGAACTAATAATAACCATTACAATTACAATGCTCACAAATTTTATTGGGTGATTTTTCAATTTAAATTCCTCCATTTCAATTTATAGATGACATTTTCTAAATTGTTAAATGAAAAGTTAAAACACCTCTTTCGTCATTATGAATTTACAAAATAAAAAATGCGCCTACCGAAGCAGACGCATAAAAAACGCAAACTCCGATAGTCGCTAAACCAATTTAAACTGAACGGAGTATAAACCATACCAATTTAAGGGAATCTGCGTTTTTAACAGAATTTATAAAATTGGTATGGCCAAAAAAGAGTATAAAAATACTCTCGTTCATGATATTAAATTGGTTTAGCAATACTATTTTACCATACTTTTCGTGTTTTATCAATAGTTTTTTGGGGAAATTAAAGTTTTCATGCAAAACGGATATCACTATGAAATAATATTACTGGCTGTGTGCAAAAATGTCGAGTACCAGTAATGATACTCGACATATGCTTCTTTTTTAGTCTTAAGTTTTATTTTGTCAGGAATGATTTCATGCCTATTACACAAAGGATTACACCACCTAAAATCTGTGCTTTTGCACCTAATATGTTACCAAATTTTTTTCCTAAAGGGATAGCGAGTGCAATGATTAAAAATGTGGTGATACCAATAATTGATGAAGCATACCAGATGTTGATGCACTCGGCACAGAAGCTTACTCCAACCATCAAAGCATCAATGCTGGTAGTTAATGCCTGTATAATAATGAGAGCTACCGTAAGCTTTTTGAAGGATGTTTTTTCATCGTCGTCATCTTTGAATGCATCTATTATTGTCTTTATTCCTATGAAACCTAAAACTAACAAAGTAACAATTCCTGCATATTTTGTCAGAAATTCAACAAAAACACTTCCGGCAAAGAAGCCGATTAAAGGCATAAGAGCCTGAAAAATTCCAAAAAACAGAGGTAAAAGCCAGAATTTTTTAGCATTTGTGTTTTTAAAAGCAAACAGATTTGAAAGAGTAACGGCAAAAGCATCCATTGCAAGGCCAACACCAATTAAAATTAACTCCGTTATCTGCAAAAAATCACACTCCGATTATCTTTGAACTCTTCCTGAACCGTCGCCACCCATTAAGCTCTTAACTTCATCAGCGGTAACTCTGTTGTAGTCGCCTGAAATTGAGTGCTTAAGACAGCTTGCTGCGACTGCAAATTCCAAAGCGTCTCTCTGATTGTCATAGTTTAAAAGTCCGTAAATAAGACCACCACCAAAGCTGTCGCCACCGCCTACACGGTCTAAAATGTTTTTGATTTCATATTTCTTTGATACATAAAATTCATTTCCGTCGTAAATGCATGCTGACCAGTCATTGTGTGTTGCACTCTTGCTTTCACGAAGTGTAATGGCAATTTTGGAAACGTTTGGATATGTTGCAAGAACATTTTTTGCCAATGCCTCGTATTTTGCTGTATCGAGCTTACCTGATTCAACCTCTGAACCACATTCAATGCCCAAAGATTTCTGGCAGTCTTCTTCGTTTGCAATAACAACATCAACAAACTTAACAACTTCACACATAACTTCTTTAGCAGTTTTTCCGTATTTCCACAAATTCTTTCTGAAATTAAGATCCATAGAAACAGTTACGCCCATTTCTTTTGCAGCTTTAACTGCAGCTAATGTAAGGTCTGCTGCTGACTGACTGAGGGCAGGAGTAATACCTGTAATATGGAACCACTGAGCATCTGCAAAAATTTCTGTAAAATCAAAGGTTTCAGGGGTTGCAAGTGCTATTGAAGAATAGCTTCTGTCATAAACAACCTTTGAAGGACGCTGATTTGTTCCTGATTCAAGGTAGTATATTCCCATTCTGCCTTCAGTATGCTTAATTCCTGAAATATCTACACCAAGACCTCTTAATTCTCTTTCAGCAGCCTGTGAAATTGCGTTGTCAGGAAGTGCGGTAACAAATTTAGCATCCATGCCATAGTTTGCAAGAGATACAGCAACATTTGCTTCTCCGCCTCCGAAAGTAGCTTCAAGTGTTGGAGACTGGAAAAATCTTTCAAGTCCCGGTGATTTTAATCTTAGCATTAATTCGCCTAATGTAACAATTTTCATAGTAGTTTCTCCTTTTTGATTTTAAATGAGCCGCCGAATATTTCGGCGGCAAAAGTGCTGTTTAATTATGATACAAGATGAACACCGAATCCGCCGATCTGGTCTTTGATGTATACAAATTTCATTGAACCGTCATCATTGTAGGTTGCTGTGGACAAATCAAATTCAATACCTCTTTTTGAAAGGTGGTATACAGCTCTGTCAACATTTGAGGTTTTGATTGCTATATGACCGTGCTGGCCAACACCGTTGAATTTCATAACTTCAAAGAGTGTACCTGCAAAGATGCTCTTTTCGCCGTCTTTTGTAATTTCTGTGCCCATAATGGTGTTGAACACATCACTTGTTGCTTTAGCAACTGCTTCATTTTCAGAATTAATACCGATATGAGCAATCTTAAGGTCAAGCATGGTATCAACAGATTTTCTTGTAAGTTCAGTGATTTTATCCCACTGTTCATTGTTTATATAATCTTCCTTAACCATAAAGCTTCCACCACAAGCTAAGATTTTCTTGAATGAGATATATTCTTTAAGATTATCAAGATTAATTCCACCTGTTGGAATGAACTTAATATTGCCATATGGAGCACAAAGTGCTTTGATTTTATCAAGACCGCCGCTCTGTTCAGCAGGGAAGAACTTAACCAGGTTAAGACCAAGCTCTAAAGCCTGTTCGATTTCTGTAGGAGTTGTGCAACCCGGTGTAGGTACGATGTCATTATCAAGACACCACTGTACAACCTTGGGATTAAATCCGGGGCTTACGATGAATTTAGCACCTGCATTTTTTGCACGCTGAGCCTGCTCAATTGTAAGAACAGTTCCTGCACCTACAAGCATCTGTGGGTAAGCTTTCGAAACTCTTCTGATAGCTTCCTCGGCTGCTTCGGTTCTGAAAGTAATTTCAGCAATTGGAAGTCCACCGTCAATTAAAGCTTTAGCAAGAGGAACAGCTTTTTCCACATCGTTGATTTTGATTACAGGTACAATACCAATTTTGTAGATTTCTTCAGTAATGTTCATTATTTCATAACCTTTCTATATTTAATTTACTACAATTTTCCTCAACATATAATATAGCACTAAACAATCAAAAAGTCAATAGAATTAAAGATTAAAAAATGTAGAAATCAACGCTCACATACTGCTCTGAATCGTAACGTCCAACAGTTGGTTGTACTATCACTTTATCATCTGAAAAAGACGCAGTTGCACGGAAGATAATATGTGTATCATTTGCATTCTGAAGTATAAGGTCAGTGGTAGAAAAAGCAGGGGCTGAATTATAGCCGGGAATACTTCCCGAGAGACACCCGCTTATATAAGATTGTGCCACCCCGTTTGAATTAAAGGTTACAAAACCAAAGGTATTTGATTTAGAATCTGTATGGTGGTTATGCATGAAAAGTCCCTTCGCACAGCCTGAAGAAAGTTGGATTTCCTTAGGAGTGAGATTAAGAATTTCAGAAGGTGTCCACACAACAGTTTTTTTCGTAACAAGTCCTGTTACAGAAGCGTAAGCAGAAGGGATTTTTCCCTTTGCATATTTTCTTTTATCAATAATAGTTCCGTTTTTTTCAATTTTTGCAAGGACGAGAAGATTTCCTACACGTATATCTCTGGATTCCATAGCATAGCAAATATTTCTGGACCTGTCAGAAATAAGATACACATATTTTGGGTCTTCATTGGTATGAGGAATTGTGATTCCGTCTGAGTCAACTGTAATCATTGTACCATCGGGAAAGAAAGCTGTTCCCGGTGAAATTACTATGTTTGAGCCTGAAAGGTAAACCTTCAGACTGTTGTATGTATCAGGAATAACTCCATCGGTAGCATTTGCAGAAACTATAGAATTAAGATTTGAAATATTGTAAGGGACTCCGTCTTGAAAGATGTCTGCTACACCTTCGGTAACAAATCTTTTTGCAAGATTATTAAGGTCTTCAGCACCTATTGTCTGATTGTCAAAAAAAGTACAAGTATAGCCCATATTGTTTTCCTTTCTGCCGCATTTTAATTCAGTGCGGCAACTGATTAAATAATAATAAATTCAGGTTTAATACCGGATATGTATGAAGTTTCATACCATATATTTACAGAAGTGATTTTCAGATTAAAAGTAACTGTTTCGTTTCCGAATTTTCCTGTAAACCTGATAATATCTCCTAAATTAAAATCTTTTCCGTATTCAAGTTTTTTAATTCTTGCTGAAATTTTTTCAGTAACAGTACTTCCATCGAGAATTTTTTTTGCTTCATCGCCATTGTTGGCATCTAAAATCGCATCCCAACGCATTGCACCATTAGTTGTCCCGTTTTTGTAAATCCAGTAACTGTCTGCACGATTACTTTTTTCCCAAGCACCGTCAGAGGAGTTACATATCAAATATTCTCCTTTTAAAAAATTTATATTAAAATATGTACCATCTTCACTTATGCGATAAGCACAACCATAGTTTTCAGATACATTATTGTAAAGAGTGGGGGTGTTAGTTTGTGGATTCCAGTCTCCTTTGATATCATATTCTTTAGAATAATATCCTGATGTGAAATAATCGAGCAGCGAATGACTGTATTCACAATCAAAAACGTTATATAAATCTTCGCATATAATTAGATTTTTTTCTTCACCCTTTAAAATATCAAATACCCACTTTTGGTTTTTAGTGTCAAAATAAAGTCTGTGTCCTAAAGACACACTCTCGAGAAGGTCATAAACAGCATCGTAAACAGAAGATATTCTTGTCATATCCCGTTTAACACTTTCCAAGCATACAGGAATATTTCCTATAGAGACAAAATCCGAACAGTTTTTTTCTACAATATATTTCGACATATTTGCAGGGTCTGTTGGATAAGCTTTGTTGTCATATGAAAGTGGTGGCGCAATACGTTTGTCTAAAAGAAAGTTTATTGTTCTTCCGTAAAGAGTAAATTTATTGTCTTTTATAAATTTTCCTGTTATAAGTGCTTGCATTTCTCCTTGACACACTATAAGGTAGTGATTTTTCATGCATAATGCACAAAGCTTGCTTTGGGGAGAAAACTCTGCTTCAAAGCTGCCTATTCCGTTGTACCTTAAATTCCAGTGTACTCCCGAGATGTCATGCTGAATATGAATAAGGTTAAAATCAAAATCATAAAATCTTAAATCGTTCATCACAAGGCCTCCATATAATTGTTTCTGTACAATAAAGTGCTGTGTGGAGCAACAGATATATTACTGCAGGCAAATTCAATTTCGTTTTTACCTGTATCAAGGAAAAAGTTGCTCATAGCACCGTCTGAAAGAGAATTTATTATATTTCCTTTTTTACTGCTTGTAATAGTTCTTTCTTCCACATCTACAGTGATTGTTTCTCCATTACTGATAGAAAGATTTAGAGTAATTTTGTTTCCTGTAGTAAGATTTGTCAGTGTATATACCCCTGATGCGTCTGCATTTGAGGTAGGTTTGATAATTATTTTCGGATAAATTGGGGCATCGCCATTGTTTATTATAATACTTTTGTAAGTTCTCGAAGAAAATACTGCAGGCAGCGTAAAAGGAGATGTAATGTTTTTGCTTCTGCTGTAAATATCTTTTTGAGTGTAATAAACATCTGTAAAGTAAGGATTATCACACTCAATCTGAAATGCAAAGCTTTGAATCGGACCGTGCTTTTCTCCGAATTCGAATGATAGAGGCTTGTATTTAATACATCGTTGCCAATGTGAATTCATAACCGTAAGTAAACCTTCACGGTAGAGAGTTTTCATGATTTGTTTAACAAGAAGCTTGTTTGAATTATAAATATCACAGCTTAAAGTAATAATTCTTGAATGAAAATAAGAACCAAGCGTGGTTTTTCCATCCATTCCGTAATAGCAGATATATTCATAGTTTTTTTCTAAAACTCCAAGACCTTTTATTGATTTTATAACTATATCTGCATCTCTGCTGCCACTCAGGGTAACAGAACCAATATCGGTTTTAAAAATCAATTTCATTATGTAATCCCCCTTGCTTTATTCATTTCTTCTGTGCGTTTTGCATCTGCAATTTGTTCATGTATTGTCTGAGGTGCAGTAGTAAAATTGTAATTTGTGGTGGAATTCGTTACAGCATTCTGCATTGTGATTGAAGCGTTTTTTGCAGTATTCTGAGCATAGGCTATTATATTTTCTGAAACTTCTTTGAATTTTTCCATAAAGCCTTGCCCTAAAGCAGAAGCAAAGGAAATGCCTGTATCTTTATATGTTGCAACAGCCTGAGGACTTGCTGTAACTGATACATTTATGTCATTAATTGCTTCTTTTATTTCATCCTCTTCAATGGTAAGCTTTACGGGTAAAGTTACATTTTCTTCAAGATTTGATTGCTCATAACCGCTTACTTTTCTGGCTACCTCATAAACTTCATCTTCACTAAAGCCACTCTCCATAAGGCTGTCTTTATATTTTTTCAGGTAATCGCTCATAGCAAAAATAGCTTCTGTTTTATTGTTTTTCTCAGAAGAATGAACCTTTTCGATAGATTCAGCAATTTGATTGTAAGCGTAAACCTCATCAAGTAATGCGGCATACATATTTTTGCTTTCCGAGTGTGCAACACCATATCTTTCTATCATTTCGTCATATGCAAATTTAGTATTTTGTACATTTTCAGCCTGGATTAAAAGTTTTTCATTTAATGTTTCAAGCTGCTTTGCAAGTATTTGGGAATTTGTTGCTGTATCTGAGTTGTTTTGCAACCATATTTTATAGCTTGTATCGGCTATATCAAGCTCATCTTTTGCAAGGGATGCAGCGTTTTTATGGCTTTCTTTTATAATTTCGCTTGCTTCCACATAAGATTTTGCTGTAGAAAGGTATTCTTTTTGTTTTTCTTTTTCGTCAGCAAGGTGAATTTTATTAGTAATAAGAACTTCTTTTTCTCCCTGTATCAAAGAGTTTAAAGCTTTCTTCTGATATTTGTATGCTGTGAGTTTGGCATTCTGCCATCGTTTGATTTTTTCGTTGCTTTTATCTATAAGTTCATTAAGACGGTCTATTTCCTTTTGAGTATCCTCTGCACTTTTTTCAGCAGCAGTTTTTAATGTTCCGTTAACATCTGTATAATTGTTGTCTAAAGCAGACTCAATATAATTCATATTTCCTCCTTTCTTATAAAGCAAATAACGCATTTGCAATATCTGCTTCTTCATCAAGAGAATAAAGTCTTTTCATTTTTGCAATAAAGCTTTTTTTGTTTTTATCTTTTATGTCATCAATATTAATTGCTCTGTAGCGTACTATTTTCCCGAAGGTGGTATTTTCGTCAATACTGTCAAAAAGTGATTTGAATTTCCACCAATGCATATCGGTGTTAAAAAGGTCAATCCCGTATTGGGAGCGGAAAGCACTGAAAATAAAAGGTGCATCCTTTTCGAAAGAATAAATTTTCTGCGTGCTTTTTTTAGAGCCTTTTTTATACATGGAATAAAAATTAAGCACTCCGCTTAATGCATCATTTATATTTTCGGGGAACGACGAGGGATAAGCAAGACTTATAATAAAAGCAAGTTTTTCTTCTTCATTTGCAATGTCGCTTTGTATGATTTCGTCAATTTTCAGCCAGATTTTAAAATCTGTATTAAGTCTGTAAAATTTATCTTTTAAATATATTCCTTCAGGTAATGGTCTTGTAAGATTCAATTTAATTATCCTTTCCTTTATACAAAACAGGGGTCTGTAAAAACATTGTTAGTACAGACCCGATTTAATTTAAGCTTCTGTAAATACAATAGTCTCAAAGTTGTCGTCAGAACGGGCAGTTCCGAAAGCCTTTTGTGAATTTACTTTAAAATGGCCACTGTATGTATATGCTTCACTGTCTTTTCCCTCGGTGTCGGGAATTACCGAATAATTTCGCTTGATTGCATAAAAACCGTCTTCTTCATTGCCTTTGGTAAGATCAACAGTTATAATTGTTCTTACTGCATCTGAACCGAGAAGCTCGTTATCTGTAATTGACACGATGTCAGTATGTACAGGGTCATCGCCGAAGCAGTCAAAGGCAAAGGAAATCTGAGGAGAAAAACCTACTACGTCTGACTGTTCAAAGTCCTCATCGATGTATTTTCTGGTATATTCCTGAGGGTTTTTGGAAACAGAAATTTCCGTAAATCCTTTCATTCTGTGAAAAATTACGCCATTTTCGCTGTTGACAGAATAAAAGGCGAGTTTATCACTTCTTTTAATAAGCTTTCCCATTGTAAGCTCCTTTCTTATAAAATGAAATAGTCGATTTGAAATTTAAGCGAATATATAGCAGCAGAGGGAGTTTTTCTGTAAAGCTTATACTGATTGTCGCAAAGGGCAGATGTAAATTCAATATCATCTACTGTTGCTGTTTTATCTTTAAAACGATTATCAATCCACTTTTTAACAGCATCAAAAAAGTCGTCTGTTGTATAAAATTTATCTCCGCAAGGGGAGTAATATGTTTTATAAAGAAGTTTGAAAGATGAAGAATTTAAAGTTTTCCCATCTGTATATTTGCGTGCAATTTTGCCATCATAGGGCATAAGAGCCACTGTGTCAAGTTCAGTATCACTTGCACAGGGAGTAATATCTTTCAGATATTCACATTCGCTTAAAATTTCTATAAGTTCCTTTAACATAAAATATCCTTTCCGCCCGCAAAAGCTTAGTAAATCTTATCTGCGGGCGGATAAGAACTTTATTCAAGAGTAAGCCTTATATGTGGTCTTAATCTTGAAAGCTTTGTGTTATCGCAAACAGCGGTAACAGTTCTTGTTTTATTATTGTAAACTGCTTTTGAACCTACTAAAATATCGCATTTATCTGCCAAAATTATGGCAGTATGTTTTTTGTTGGGGAGAAAGTCTCCTCTGTAGGTTGCAATACTGTTGTCGTCAAAAATATATACATTTTCAAAAACAGTTTCATTGTTTTCCCTGTCGATGATTTTTATAGTAGAATTAAATATCATTTAAATACCTCTGTATAAAAGGTATGACGGTAAGAACAAGCTTGCAGTATCGTAAAGTTCTTTTTGGGAATTATCAGAAGTGTCCAAGGTAATCGAGTAACCATCGACACTTTCACTTTTGATACCTTTTTGCCTGTCGGCACGATATAAAGCATCACATACTGCACAAACCGCATTTTTAATATCTTCTGTTACATCGGTTATCCGCCCTGAGGTTATCTTGTCGATATAAGCCTCTGCACGGATACATATGCTGAAAAATTCATCTGACGAGGGAATGAGTTTTCCTAAATACTGGTCGGTATAGTAGGAATACATAATATATTTCAATTAAATCACCTATCCTAATACTCTTACAGCAAGTTCAGGATACATGGTCTTGTAACCGTAAAGAACGTCCATTGAAATCATTTCCTTCTTGAATTTCATATCATAGCCCTTTACAACACGAAGAGTAATACCGTTATAGCTTGTAACGTAGCTTTCAACGCCTGAAGGTGCTGCCAATGGTCTTGTAACAAAAGCAAAGGCCATAGGATTGAATGCAAGATTTGCAGTGTGTGAAGGTGTAATTGTAACTTCAGTATCAGCATTTATTGCATCGACAGCAGGGTAAACACAAACCTTTGAAATTGCGTTTGATACTGCTTCTTCGGTGTCTTCTGTTACTGTGTAATTCTTTCCTGAAATTGTAATAACATCACCCTTTACAAGCTTGCCTGTAAGTGCTGTTGCCTTAAGAGAAACGAAAGTGTCTCCTTCTGCAGTTGCTTCGGCAAGCTTTACAGATGTAGCCTTAGTGATACCGCTTAAGTGCTTTTTAACAGCCTGAGACATATAGTTGTCAAGACCGAAAATTCTTCCGATTGAACCGTCGCGAAGTGCTGAGGTTGAACCACTCTTTTCTGCATTTACAATAGCATCAACAGTAGTAAATGCTGCATCTGCTTCGGTATCCCATACTGCAACTCTTGGTGAAACAGGAACTTTGTTTGCATTAAGAGTTTTTCTTACATTTGCAAGGTCGCCGAGATTTGATGGAGTTTTACCTGACTCGCCGCAAATATAAGGAATATCTGCGTAAAGAGAGAGACCGTCAGCGTTGATTTTTGCAGCAAGAGCCGCTGCAGCAGGCTCAATGAAAATTCTGTTAAGGTCATCAATACTTGTTGCTGCCTGAAGTGAAGAGAATTCTGCATCTACAGTAGCAAGTTTGTCAAGAGTAACTTCAACACTTGTCTCATTAATATCCTGAGCATTTGTTCCGGTCTGTGCATCAAATTCTTCTGCTGAAAGAATTACAGGCTTTCTTACCTGAATTTTGTCGCCCTTGCCTAAAGCAAAGTCATTTGAAAAATCTCTGTGAATGAGATTTGGGAATACGAGATTTTCAATAAGTCTCGGGAGTGCCTGTCTGGCAATTTCTTTAATAGTAATAAATTCGTTCATAATTAGTTATCCTTTCCGTATTTAATAGAATAGTATTGTTCATCACTCATAGTGTCAAAATCCTTTGAGGTAAATGAGTTATGGTTTCCTGCGGTAGATGTATGTTCTGTTTTGAACAAATAACCGTTTTCAGCCTTGATTTTGCTAAGCTGTTCATTAAGGCCCTTGACAGTTCCGTTTTCAAGCTGAGCATCTTCAAGGTTTAAAAGTGCTTTTACCGCAAGATTGTTTTTTGCTCCACAGCTTACAAGTGTGGTTTCTACAATTCTGTCAATTTCGCTTTTGTGTAGTCTGGCTTCATAATCGATTTTCAAGTCAGATAGTTCATCTTTGGAGTAAAGCTCACAATCTGTACATGAATTGATTATATCCTCGCTGACATTAAGCTCTCTTAAAAGCTCTTTAAGTGTTTTCAACTGTTTCTAAAACCTTCTTTCTTGCAGTTTCTTCATTTTCACCGTAATACTTCATACGGTATTCGTATTTTTGCATAATACCCATAGAAACATCTTTGCGGTCCTGTTCTTTAAGGGAAGAGGTATCTTCTATGATTGAGTCATCAAAGGTTACTGTAACAACTGTATCCTTGAAACCACCTATCTCAAGAATGGCACTGCAAAGCTTCATAATAGCATTTTCCAGAAGAAGTTCGTGTTTTTTTACTGTTCTGAAAAGAGTAGAGTTTTCTGATATAACCTGAGTGGCAGTGTTTATATCATACTTTTCGAAATTATAATATCTTTCACCAAGACCGCATTTGGATGAAAGGAAATTAAGCTGTGCATTAATCCCGGCGGTATTTTCTTCTACTCTAAGAAGAGGATTATATTCCTGATACATTGCACCGTCTATAATGCTGTCGCCTACAGACATAAAAAGTCTTTTTTTGGAAAACTGAGGTGCAATACGTCTTCCGTTTTCTTCCTTGCCTATAATCGCTTCATTCATCATAATCATCTTACCGCCAAGGAAAAAGTCGGTACAAAGATTGTCATATGCCAGGTCAATACCTTTTAATACATCAATAGCGTTGGCATAAACCGAAATGCCCATAGGTGATGAAAGCGCGATGTTGTTTGTGATGTTAGGCCTTATAATTACAAACCAAGGTGTTTTGCTGTTAGTTTCGTATTTGCGGACAACCTTGTTATTAAGAATTACAGGACTGAAAGAATTATCGAGATACTCATTGGTAATAACATAGTAACCGTATTCGTCTTTGGTATGGGATTCTATGTATGTATAGTTTCTTCCCTCGTACATAATATCGGAAACAAATGCAACTTGAGTGATTTCTCCGTTTCTGTATTCAAGAGGAATTATGCAATCCGCAGTGATGTAATCAATCCTTACCTTACAGCCTTCAAGCCTCAGAGCAAAAGCTCCTGTACCTAAAGCGAAAGTTTTTTCAATAAGTGCGTTTGAATTAACGCTGAAGTTATTGTTCTTGAGAATTTCCGTGAGAAACAAATCAGCATTTTTATCACAGGCACATATTTTAGTGTTTTCGTTAAGGAGCATATTTGCCCAGTCTTCACAAACCTTTTTTGCCATCTTCAGCGAATATCTGTCAAGCTCAATTGTGTCTTTGCCATTGTAATCACAGTAATGGTGAAAAGGCTTGTGGTAGCCTTTGTACCAGTCTGCCCATCGGGCAATGTGCTGATAGAATGACGAGTCGATACGCCACTTTGTGTTTTTGCTCAGATAATCGCAAACTGCGGCAATGTTCATTAAATCAACTCCTTGTGTTTTATTAAATTTTCCTCATATACTCGATTCCGTATCTAAGTGCTGCCATAGCATCATCTTTAAAGGGAACGGGACGGTCGGTGTATTCCCCTGTTACTTTATCCTTAATCCAGTTCCAAGAAGATATTTCCGTAATGGTATTAACGCAATCAGGGTTAATTATTATTTCCCTTGATTTAAGAAAGTCGATTTGTGCGTTAACCGAGTTAGCCTCCTTTGAAACAGGGGAGGCACGGTAGCCTGCTTTTCGCCAGGAGCGTATACGGTCAGGTTCGGCGCTGTCGCACCACATAACAAGCTTTTTATCAAACTTTCCTTCCGCAAGCTCTATTATTTCCCGGGTGTCCATTTCACGAACATAAAGCTCTTTTGAAATGTAAATAATGTTTTCACGGAAGCAAAGCTCCAAAATTGCGTTTGCATGATTGAAACCAAAATCCTGTCCTAAAAATTTAACATCGAAATCGTCCTTTAATTTTTTGACAGAAAAATCAGGAAGAATTAATCCTTCTCCACCGGTAACAATTCCTAAGTATTGGTTGTCGTAAAGCCTCTTATTACTAATCTTAAGAGATTGTGCTTCTTTAAAAAATTGCTTTCCCAACCATTCTACAGGAACAGTGGTATAGTCCGAATGATGTATTAATTTGTCATCGCTTTCCAATAGAGTTATTTTGTTAATCCAGTGTGAATGAAGCTTTGGTGGGTTAAATGTGTAGAAAACACAAAAATTTTCCCCGCCTCTTAAAAGAGACTGATTAACAGATAAAATATCTTCATAGCTTTTGAACTCATCACATTCTTCATACCAGACATATTTTACATATCCCTTCGGAAGCTTGGTGGATTTGATTTTGGTAACATCGTCAGCACCTCTGAAAAGTATTTTGTTTCCGTTTGGAAGGTAGGTAATCTCAGGAACAGAGCTTTTAACCTGCCACAAATGAGAAACATTAAGCTTTTCAATTGCCCAGACAAGCTGAGCAAAAATGCTGTCTTTTATGCATCCTGCCACACGTCTTATAGCAACACATCCTACATTTTCCTCTTTCATAAGACCGAGTATAATTTCAACAGATACAAAGGAGGATTTGCAGGACCCTCTTCCGCCTTTAAGCCAGTAGTGGGTATAAAGACCTTTTTTTATGCTTGAGTGAACCTCGAAAAAAGAGGGGGCAATACATTCTTTTAAATTCATTTGATGTCATCCACGATTTTCACAGTACCTATGACAGCGTGTTCTTTTTCGCCGAACATACCTTTTTCTTTTCCCAACAACTCTAAAGCTTTGATTCGGTAATTAGCCGCAACTTCTTCATTAACCGCAAGCTTTGACAACTGGGTGAGAATTTCACTTTTGCATAAGATGTTTCTTTCCATGGTTACTCCTTTCGTATATGTCAAAGGGTGGGGAATTCCCTTCGCGGATAAGTATACTGCACATTTTATATGACATTCAATGACATGTTTACAAAACTGTATATGTCAATGTATGACATAGCTTTAACAATCGCCTTTAGTGTCGGTGGTTAAGGCTAACAACAAATTACTCAACGGGAAAATTAATTAAAAACGGGATTGGACTTGACTTAGCAGTAGCTTTTGATATATAATTAATATTTAGGAAAAACAAATTTAAAAATCTTTAAGGAGATAGTATTTTGAAAGAAAATTTAGTTAAACCGAGAACATTGCCCGGTTTTATGGAACTTAATCCTTTTGACCAGCTTGTTTTCAATAAAATAAAAAATACACTTGAGGAAACATACCGTCTTTATGGTTTTTTACCTCTTGATACACCTGTGCTTGAACTGTCAGAAATTCTTTTGGCAAAAGCAGGAGGAGAAACAGAAAAACAGATTTACAGATTTAATAAAGGCGACACGGATATTGCTATGCGCTTTGACCTTACTGTACCTCTGGCAAAATATGTAGCTAAAAATTACGGTGAGCTTTCTTTCCCGTTCAGACGTTATCAGATTGGCAAAGTTTACAGAGGAGAACGTGCTCAAAGAGGCAGATTTCGTGAGTTTTATCAGTCCGATATTGATATTATCGGGGACGGAGAGCTTGGATTTATGAACGATGCGGAAATTCCGTCAGTAATTTATAATATCTTTAAAAAATTGGGACTTGACGATTTTACAATAAGAATTAATAACAGAAAACTTCTGAATGGTTTTTTTGATATGCTTGGTTTAACCGAAAAAGCGGGCGATATTATGAGAACTATTGATAAGGTTGAAAAAATCGGGAAAGAAAAGGTAATCGAAGAGCTTGTTGAAATAGGTGCAGATAAAACATCGGCACAAAGAATTATAGATTTTATATCTATAACAGGCTCAAATGATGAAATGATTGGTAAACTCAAAGAATTCTCAGATGGAAATGAAGCTTTTGATACCGGCATAACGGAACTGGAATATGTGAACGGCGCTGTAAAAGCATTTGGGGTTCCTGAAGAAAATTTCAGAATTGACCTTTCAATCGCAAGAGGTCTTGATTATTATACAGGTACAGTTTACGAAACTACCTTTAACAGACATCCGGAAATTGGTTCTATCTGTTCCGGGGGACGTTATGATAACCTTGCAGGATTTTATACAGATAAAAAACTGCCCGGAGTAGGTATTTCAATTGGACTTACAAGACTTTTCTTCATACTAAGCGATAAAGAATATTTAGATACAGAAAATTCTTCAGCTTGTGATGCCTTGGTAATTCCGATGAGTGAAGATATGACATATGCAATGACTGTAACAGAAAGACTTCGAGAAAGCGAAATTAAAACTCAGATTTACCTCGAAAACAAAAAATTCAAAGCAAAAATGAATTACGCAAATAAATTAGGCGTTCCTTTTGTTGTATTTATAGGGGAAGATGAAATTAATTCAAACACAGTAACTCTTAAGAATTTCAATACAGGAGAACAAACTACTGATTCTATAAAGGTAATTGCAAGCCTTATTAAGTCTGCTCTTCCTGATAGTTACAAACCAATAAAACTTGACTAAACAGGGAATGTAAAAAAGTTTGTCTGTTATGAAACATTTTTTACTATTCCATAACGAAGGGGATGTAAAAAAAGTTTATAAACGCAAAAAGGCTAAAATAAAGGATAACTTAAAAAAATAAACTTGCTAAAACTTATAAAATATATAAGACTTAAGGAAAAATATCGTTTTTGCGAACGATATTTTCTTTATTAAAT
>JAZNWH010000035.1:0-7323 GCA_045593265.1 Clostridia bacterium
GCGTTAATATCCGAACCCGTTTTGGGAACGTGTTTTTACGCTACTGCATTGTTAAAATACTCGCAAATGCGTCAGCATTTACTGCGTTTTTGCCTCACATTAACGCAAAAACACAGTTCCTAAAATTCTTCGAACCTAAAGCAAGATAAAATTGTTGCTTTTTCAAGGCGGCAGGTTACAGGAATACTATCGTATTTCAAAACCGACAACGAAGAAAAACAGCTATTTTACTTGATTTAGGCGAGTTCGGATACTAACGCAACTGCTTAAGGAAAAATATCGTTTTTTCGAACGATATTTTCTTTATTAAATTCGCCTTTCTGCTCGAACGAACTTCGCCTCTCGACGTACCTTTGTACGCCTTCGGGTACTCTGACAATGCCTATATACAGGTATTGTCAGCTCAGTTTCCTATAGCATCGAAAAGCGTAGTTTGCTTTTCGTTAATACTATGGATGCGAGGAATGCCCAAGAAAACAAGTTTTAAACGAAGTTTGATTGGATGCATTCTACCGTCGTCCGTTCTAACTCTTTTTTCTATCCCCTGAAAACAGGGTGTAAATTTATGACAATAAATTTACACCCTCATTTAATTACTCTCACCTATTTACCTTAAAAATTTAATCTTCGATTTGCCAGTTAACAGGCTCTATTCCTTTTGATATAAGAAATTCGTTCGTTTTGGAGAAATGTCTGCAACCGAAAAATCCGTTGTATGCCGACAGTGGACTTGGATGGGCACACTCTAATACAAGATGATTTTTATTAGTTATCAAAGCTTTTTTAGCACGGGCGAAACCTCCCCATAAAAGGAACACTACAGGCTCCTTTTTTTGATTTACGATTTCTATTATCTTATCTGTAAGTATTTCCCAGCCTTTTCCCTTATGACTCGCCGCAAGCCCTGCCTGAACTGTAAGGGTTGCATTTAAAAGAAGAACTCCCTGTTTCGCCCACTGTGTAAGTTCACCATGATTAGGTATAACAAACCCTACATCTTCAGAAAGCTCTTTATAAATATTCTTAAGAGATGGTGGAGGCACTATGCCTTTTTTTACAGAAAAGCATAATCCATGTGCCTGATTTGGCCCGTGATATGGGTCTTGTCCTATAATAACTACTTTTACGTTATCATAATCTGTATATCTTAAAGCATTATAAATATCGTATTTATCAGGATAAATTGTTTTAGTTGAATACTCTTGCTTTAAGAAAGAACGAAGGTTAAGGTAATAATCCTTTTCAAATTCTTCCTTTAATAATGTATCCCAACTGTTACCTAAAGCTAACATTCTTTCACCTTCTTAACAAATTCATTAAATCTTCATAAAAATTATACTATATATTTGCAATTTTTGCAAATATTGTGTATACTGTATAGGAATCAAGGAGTATACTATTTTTATGAAAAGGAATTTACACAAGGTAATTACAATAATATTATCAGTTCTTGCTGTCATTTTGCTGACAGTAATACTTGTCCCCTTATTTAAATCTTACAGCAATGCTGAAAAATTTCAGTCATTCATCGAAAGCTTTGGCGTGTGGGGATACCTTATTATGCTTGTTGTTCAGATTTTTCAGATAATAGTTGCAATTATTCCGGGTGAGGTTGTGGAATTTGTTTCAGGCACTATGTATGGATGGTTTGGTGGATTAGTGCTTTGTTGTATTGGTATTGCGATAGGCCATCTTCTTATCTTTACATCGGTCAGATACTTCGGCAAGGATTTTGTTGAAAAAGCAGCAGGAAGTAAAGTTATGAATAAATTTAAGTTTCTGCAGAATGAAAAAAAGCTTAAAACAGTTATGTTTGTCTTATTCTTTCTTCCCGGAACACCTAAAGACCTTTTAGTGTATATTGCCGCTCTTACAAAAATCAAATTCAGCGACTTTCTTGCAATTACACTATTTGCAAGATTACCGTCAATAATTTCTTCAACATATGCAGGCGATGCTTTTGCAAATAAAAATTTTATTATACTTACAATAGTATATATATCTATAACCATTTGTTCTGTAGGCGGACTTATAATTTATAAATTTCTGGAGGCTAAGTATGCAGGAAAACATAAAAATAATAGCAAATAATAAAAAAGCATACCACGATTATTTTATTCTTGAGAAATTTGAAACAGGAATAGAATTATTCGGTACCGAAGTTAAATCTATCCGTCAGGGCAGTGTTAATTTAAAGGACAGCTGGGTTTCCATAAAGAATGGTGAAATGTTTGTAATGGGTATGCATATAAGTCCTTACGAAAAGGGAAATATATTTAATAAAGACCCTCTTAGAGTTCGTAAACTCCTGATGCATAAAAGAGAAATAATGCGTCTTTTCGGTCAGGTTAAACAGGACGGCATTTCTATCGTTCCCCTGTCTCTATATTTTAAAGGCTCAAAGGTAAAGCTTGAAATAGCTTCCGTAAAAGGTAAAAAGCTTTACGACAAACGTGATGATGCTGCTGCTAAAAGTGCAAAACGAGATATGGAACGTGCTATGAAAGATTCCGGAAGATATTAACAGTATTTTTATATTGACTTTTCCAAAATAATAAACTATAATTAATATTCCACGGGGGCGTAAAGGTTTCGACGGGGATAAAGAAGCTGATGAAGCAGGTGGATGTGTGGAGCATCCTTAAAATCCATATTTTAAATTTAAACGCTAACGATAATTTAGCTTACGCTGCCTAATTAAGGCAGCCGTCCAACCCGCATTACTGCGGTGCGGAGGCGGGCGTCAACTACGCAGTGAACGTGAACCTGTAAAGCTTTGAACAAGTCATGAATAATGAAGCTACCAAATTTTTAGGTTTGTTTGCGGAACTAAAAATGAGGGAATTTTCAGCCACAAACTAAACTTGTAGAAACATCAGTGGAAAGATTTTCGGACGGGAGTTCAATTCTCCCCGCCTCCACCATAGTAGCGTGATGATATTACTGTCAGTAGTGTCATCACGCTTTTTCATGCGGTTTTTCAGGGTTCAAGTGGTGTTCCTCTAAAACAGTATTTTCGTTACTGTCGAAGGTTTTTCGTAAGGAGTTGAACCCCAGCCCTTAATTCAAAATCAGTTCCAAAGCACAGAGTTTAAAATGCTCTGTGCTTTTTGTTTTGGAATTAAGGAGGCCAATATGAAAAAACTAAAAGTCAACTTCACCACAATACCTAACGAAGCAATCCTGGACAAAAGACTCGACACATACGAGTTCAGAGTGCTGTGCTACTTATGCAAATTATCAAACGAGGAAAATATCTGTTTTCCTTCCTACTCCACCATCGCCACCAATATGAATATAAGCCGTTCTAAAACAGCAAATATCATTAATCGCCTCATCGATTTGAGTTACATTAAAAAAGAAAATCGAACAAGAGGTCGTGGCGGAAAAGGTTCTAATCTCTACACAGTATGTACGGAATACTATGAGGATGAAAAACAGTCTGCCGAAAAGACTACGGATAGTATTTCCGAAGGACATCGTGATAGCCTTCCTGAGGAACCGGATAGTATGCAGGACGGACTATATAAATACTCAAATAATAATATTAAAGATTTTATAAATAATCAATCCTCATCAATAGCGCGGCTGATTGATCAGGCAGAAACATACAATCTTGAAGGTCAATTAAAAATTGATTTTGAAGAAGCGTTAGAAAGAATGTACCGTCAAAAATATATAAAATTTTACGGCGAAAAAATTCCGCAGGAATTGGTTAGGGAAAGATTAAAAAATATCAGCTACGAGCATATAGCCTGCGCAGATAACAGACTGCCAAGATAAAAAGTTAATGGCATTTGGCAGAAGAAAAATATAGATACAGTTCCCTATCTCATCTCGGTTTTGTATGACCTTCTGAAACATAATGAGGAAGAACTTATAAAAATTGAATACGGAGATATTGCATCGGAGTCCTCTTCCGGAAAGAAGGATTCCTATGTTATGAATTTAGAATTAAGCGCAACAGCATTAGCCATTTATTGTTATCTCATGTACATAGAAGACCGAGAGAAATATGAGTGCTACCCAAGCTACAAAACCATCAGGAAAGCCCTTAAAATAAAAAGCAAAAATACGGTGGAAAAATATGTTGCAGAGCTTGAAGAAAAATGTCTTATCTCCACAGAGCCGACTGAAGTTATTTTAAAAAACGGCAAGAAACGGAATGGTAATTTAAAGTATAAAATCAGACCTAAAAGAGATGCTCTTGAATATAATTTTGAAAAACAGTTAATAGAAAATGCAGAAAAAGCTGCCATAGAAAAAGCTCAAAAGGAACTTAAAAAATATGATAAAAAGCATCCTAAAGAGCCACCATAATTCAAAAAGTTTTTTGAGTTTTGATTGCTCCCCCATATTAAAATTTATTATACAGTAATCAAAGAAAAGGAATTTTTAATTTGGAGCAAAAAAACTATAGAATTTAAAGAAATTTGAGACAAAAAGTTTCGGGGTAAGGTCTTAACACTACCGAAAGATTTCAGGTCGAGAATTTTCTAAGAATTTAAAGAGAATTAACCACTTAAAATCGATTCTGAGTGAAACTATCAAATAGATATATCCGTGTTTGAAAACAAAACATATTCGGCAAAGGGATTACCCCTCCTGAAAAAATACACCTCTCAAATACGGCAGATATATCGGCATAAAAGCGATACATACGATTGACCAAGGCTCAAGGCGGGGTTTAGAGACAAAACAATTCAAGGTAAGGTAGTTACACCACCCTGAAAAGTTAGCCTCTCATATCCAAAGCCGAGCAAGGAAGTTAACACCTTAAAATCGATTTTGAGAGTCGGTCGCAACAAAAGTGCCGTAGATATTGGGAAATAAAAGACACGGCAAGGGAAATACACCCCTGAAAAGAAATAACCGTTGCTCCCAACAAGAAATACCGTAAGTAACAAAAAATAATAAAAATAGCACTATGAAAATGATAAAACCACCAAACTGAAATGAAACCGTTACAAGTTGTAACGGTTTGAAAATGACAGCCGCTGACGGCAAAAAAAGAATGACAGACGTTACTGATACTGAGCAACTGCTCCGTATCATTCAGTCCATTCCCTCTCCCAAAGCAGAACCATTCAAAATGTGGTTGGCACAGGTTGGTCGAGAAAGAATTGAAGAAACTATCGATCCCGAACTGACAATCAATAGAGCGTTGGAAACGTATCTTAAAAAGGGATATACAAGAGAATGGATAAATCAAAGACTGCAGGCAATACAAGTGCGCAAAGAGCTTACTGACGAGTGGGACAAGCGTGGTGTACAAAAGGGCATTGAATATGCTATTCTTACCGATGAAATTACAAAAGCATGGTCGGGTATGACAACAAGAAAATATAAAAATCTAAAAGGTCTCACAAAAGAAAATCTGTGCGACAATATGAGTACACTTGAATTGGTATTAAATATGCTTGCAGAAGCAACAACTACAGAATTATCAAAAACAACTAATCCTCAAAATTTTGAAGACAACATAAATGTTGCTAAAAAAGGTGGTAGCATTGCCGGAGATGCAAGAAAAGCCATCGAAGAATCCTCCGGCAGACCTGTTATAACTTCAAAGAATGCAGCCGAACTCAATGATGTTGTTACAAATTTAATAGAAGGCATTGCCGAAGATGCTGACGATGAAAAATAAAACTTAATACATATCTCAAACCCTCTGCGGAAATATTCTGCGAATGGTTTTCATTTCCTTCGTGGACTTCCTCTCTCTTCTGTGGTATGCTTTGTGTCGCAGGAGGTGAAATAAGATGGCAAGCATACAAAAGAATTAAGGCGATTGTTGATTAGGTTTTAGAATTAGCAATCGCCTTTTAATATTCAAATTAGCTGAAACATTGACAACAATTTTTCAAAAGGGTATCCGAAAGATTTATTCGGTATATAATATTTGAAAAGGAGTTGTTAAAAAATGAATGAAATTACTAAACGCACTATTGATACTTACAAAAATTATTTAATCGAGGAAGAAAAAAGTTCCGTCACCTGTTCGCAAGGACATATTATTCATTGCAAAAAGATATCGTTCGTCTGGCAAACATTCTCGGGCACTCAAGTGTAAATACTACAAGAATCTATACCATAGAAAATGGCAACGCCCACCGCAGACAAATGCAAAAAATGGGACTCGTGCGGATGCAAAATTAAAAAACCACATAATCAGCATTATGTGGCAAAATCATTAAAAATTCTAAATAAATTATACCACGAAAATACATAAAGGTCAATGTTTCAGAGATAAATACATAAAAATCATAAAATTTGCACATAGCAAATAGACCAATGAAAAAATTACGACTCATTGGTCTGAGGCTCTTTTGAATTCGTGGTAACTGCAATCACCTTAGAGGGTGATTTTTTTCTTTCAGCAGTCTTAGTTACACACATAATGCTGATTATGTGAGAAAGGGGTTTTAAAACAGAATATGCCCGATATTGACAAAGAAAAAACCTGCTGTTTCTTCGGCCACAGAAAGATTGATGAAACGGCAGAATTGAAAGATAAACTATTCGGAATTATAGAGAATTTAATCATAAATGAAAATGTTGATACTTTCTTCTTCGGGAGCAAAAGTCAATTTGATGACTTATGCCATGAAATCGTTACCGACTTAAAAGAAAAACATCCTCACATAAAACAAATATATGTCAGGTCGGCTTTTCAACATATACCCGATTGGTATGAAGATAGCTTGCTAAATCATTATGAGGGTACATACTTCCCGGAGCATATGGAGAACGCAGGCAGGGCTTCCTATGTGGAACGTAATCAAGAAATGATTAACCATAGCAAATTCTGCGTGGTCTATTACGATGAAAATTATCTTCTCCCAAGGCATAAAAATAGCCGACGTGATTTATTCGATTACCAACCAAAAAGTGGAAATGCTGTAGCCTATGACTATGCTGTGAGGAAGAAAAACATATTATTAACACACTAATTACATAGCAGAATTTGCAATCAACAGAAGAATAAAATGTTTTCTTCTTAAAAAGTTAATATTTTTTATCTGCATTTATTATGATTTATATAGAAAAATAGCAAATAATATTGAAAAATTGAATTATATATGATATAATTTTATGCGGATATGTGTAGCTTTTGAAAGTGTTATATATTTAAGAGGTAATAGATATGGCAATAACATATGAACGAAAAAAACAAAAACAAAATAATATTTTATATACAATTGTTGCTGCAATTTTAATATGTGCAGTCTTTTTTGCAATGGTTGTATCTTTCTTTATTAAGGCTGAGGACGATGCTTATCAAATGCTTCATATTCAGACAAAACACATCAAACACCATCT
>JAZNWH010000036.1:0-47748 GCA_045593265.1 Clostridia bacterium
ATTATATTTTGCACGCCACTCGTATATTGCATTTAAAACATATATGATAATGCTTTGAAGCTTCTGTTACACCAATTTTATAACTTTTTTAATTACACGTTGACAAAAGTGGGCACTTGATGTTAGAAAATTCATAAAAAAATAGCTCCCTTAATATCTGTTTATTTGGTCATTAAACATTATATCATATTTGGAGCCTATTTTCCTTTTTATTTGCCACCCATCAATTGTATCACAACATTAACAGTTTACTTTTAGAAATAATTAGTGTATAATGTTTTTGAAAGGAAAGATTAAATGAACGCTATAAAACATTTTATAACAATAACTAAACATCGTCATGCAGTTATTAAGCATGGATATAAGGCAGGAATTTTATTTCAAAGTTTATTTCATGATTTATCAAAATACTCACCCTCAGAATTCATTTCCGGTGCTAAATATTTTAAAGGAAACCGTAGTCCAAACGAAGTTGAACGAGAAAAATTCGGATATTCCAAAGCCTGGCTTCATCATAAAGGAAGAAACCGTCATCATTTTGAATATTGGTTAGATTATAATCCAAAAACAAAGAAAAATGAGCCTGTAAAAATGCCTATAAAATTTGTGAAAGAAATGTTCTGCGACAGAGTTGCTGCAAGTAAAATATACCAAGGTAAAAACTATAATCAAAATCAGCCGATTGATTATTTTATGCGTGGCAAATTAAATAGAGTTATACACAAGGAAACATCTGATTTACTTGAATATTGGCTGAACATTCTTTCTGAAAAAGGTGAAAATGAAGCTTTTTACATCATAAAAAACACAAATACATATTAAAAATAAGACCGAATAAATCGGTCTTATTTTTATTTATGATAACTTTCGTTATTAATTATTTTAAAAGCTCGATATATCTGTTCTATTAACATAAATTTAACTATGTTGTGTGGAAAAGTCATATCAGACATTGAAAGCTTAAAATTACTTTTATTTTTAATATCATCTGACAAACCATGAGAACTCCCAATAACAAATATAATTTCTGAAAAGTTATTTTGAGTATTCTCCAAAAGACTTGCGAACTTTTCTGAAGATTTTTTTACGCCTTCAATACACATTGAAATCACATAAGAACGTGGATTAATATATTTAGATATCTCAAGTCCCTCTTTGGTTATCACGGCACTAATTTCACTTTCAGAAGGATTATCCGGAACAGGCAAATCATTAATTTCAACAACTTCTAATTTAGCAAATCTTGACAATCTTTTAATATATTCATCAATTAAAAGCTTCAATGACTTTTCTTTGATTTTGCCGACAGAAATTATTTTAATTCTTATCATCAGGAATTTCACCTACACCACTTAAAACATATTTAGGTCTGTATGGATAGCTTTCAATATCACTTCTTCTTGTTACACCACTTAATACCAAAACAGTATCGATAGCAGATTCTATTCCTGAAATAATATCGGTATCCATTCTGTCGCCCACCAATGCAGTTTCATGGCTATGGCAACCTAACACCTTAAGGGCATGTCGCATTGTAAGAGGATTTGGTTTTCCGATAAAATAGGCTTTTTTACCTGTAGCAATTTCAATAGGTGCAACAAGCGCACCCGTAGCAGGCATAACACCTATTTCGGTAGGTCCTGTTATATCAGGGTTAGCTCCAATGAGCTTTGCACCTTTATTAACAAGTTCGATAGCTTTTTCGATTTTCTCAAAATTATACGTTCTGGTTTCGCCAACAACTACATATTCAGGATTGACATCGTTTGTGCAAATACCTTTATCATATAAAGCATTAAGTAGCCCCGCCTCACCAATAACATATGCACTGCATCCCGGAGATTGACTGCTTAAAAATGATGCGGTAGACTGAGCGCTTGTATAAAAATGTTCTTCAGAAACCTCAAGTCCCATACGATGCAGTTTCATCGAAAGTTCATGAGGAGTTTTCTCTGGACTGTTTGTTAAAAACAAAAACTTTTTATCATTTTTCTGAAGCCATGTAACAAATTCTACCACACCGTCAAGTATATTATTGCCATGATATATTACACCGTCCATATCACATATAAATCCCTTTTTATTACGTAAAATATCCATTGTAATCTCCTTTCATTTACATTCAAATATTAACACATCAACATAGTTTTGTCAATGAAAATTCACACATAAAAAGAGTCCGATAAAAACCGGACTCTTTAAACTCTATTATTTTACTGAAGCCATAATGTATTCATATGCCCAATGTGAATCATCCATATCTGAAATTGTTACATCAGTGTTATCAGCGTTTTTAACATCCTTACCAATAACTCTGTTTACAATGATAACAACTTCAGCTCTTGAAATGCTTTCATCAGGTCTGAATGTTCCGTCAGGATATCCAAGAATGTAACCAAGTTCAACAAATGAATTTACAAAATTCTTTGACCAATGGTCAGCAACGTCGGAAACCTTATCATTTTCAAATTCTTTAACCTCAACACCAAGTGCAACTGTAAGAATCTTTACAAATTCAGCTCTTGTAATTGAATCATTACCACGGAAGGTACCATCGTCATAACCTGCAATAATATTAGCCTTTGTAAAAAGTTCAACAATTTTTGCGTTTTCAGAATTTTCAATATCATTTAAATCACAATCGCCTGTAGCATCAGTGATATTAAGAATTTCGTTAAGTGCATTTACAACTTCGTTTCTTGTTGCTTTAACATCAGGATTGAATTTACCTTCTTCATCGGTTGAGATAAATCTGATTTCACTTGCTTTTTCTTTTAAGGTAACAGTTGCAGTTGCCTTTGTGTAATCAGTAGTTGTTTCTTCCTTAACTTCTTCTTTATCTTCTTCCTTGTTTTCGTCTTTAGCTTCTTCTTTATTATCTTCCTTGTTTTCATCTGTCTTATCAGGTGTTACAGTAGAGGAAGATGAACCACCACCAGTTGAGTAAGATGGTCTGTATGTAGGTGTAGCTGCAGGAGCGTAAATATTTACTGTTATGCCTGTAGGCTGAACAAGTGTGTAATTATCAGCATCATCACCAATTAGTGTAATTTCAGCAATTGTAACAACTTTGTTATTACCAGCTAATGAATCAGCAATAGTACCTTCTGTTGGCATTGTTGCATAAACATTATCCCCCTCAACAATACCGTCAAGAGCCCCACCTGTTAAAGCAACAACAGTTGTTTCATCAGTTACTCTGTTTGTAGCAGCAAGACCTGTTACTGTTAATTCCTTAGGACTAATTGTAACTTCTACATCATTAAATTCAGATATTGCAAGTTCGTAATTGTCAGCATCAGCACCTGCTAATGAAATAATAGCATGACCGTTTGTATAAGTTCCAACATTTTTGCTGTATACATCAGCAACTACTGAGTTAGTAACAGTATCTCCTGATAACACACCTGCAAGTGTAGCTGTTGCGTTAATATCAACTTTACCATCATATATTTTGTCTTCAGCTACAACTGATGCAGTAATATCTTTTTTATAAATCTCAACAGATGTGTTCAAAACTTTTTCAGCAAGAACATAATTTACTGAAGCATCACCACTTAATGAAACAGTAACATCGGCATCATAAGCACCTGCATTTTTAGAAGTTAATTCACCTGTTGCAGTTGCAGTAACAAATTCTTCATCAACAGCAAGTACACCATCAAGTGAAACTAAAGTTTCAAAATCAAGTGTTCCGTCATAAGTTCTGTTAACTGCTTCAACAGTAGCTATAATCTCTTTTGGTACTACTATTACAGCAATGTTATCAACGATAACTTCGGCTGAATCATCGCCTTCAGCAACATCAAATACATAATTTGCAGAATCTGTGCCTGTGAGTCTTAACTGAACTTTACCTACATGCTCACCAACATTTTTTTCAGGAATAGAAGCACCAATACATTCAACTTCTACTACATCATCGTTAACAACACCGTCTAAAACAGCAGTTGCAACAAAATCATAATCTGCATTATATTCTTTTTCTTCAGCAGTAACTGTATATGCAAGCGCTTTCTTTGCAACTGTTACATTTGCTGTGAATACTTTTTCTTCGCAAGTATCAGTTTCAGGAACAGTTACAGTAATTTCAGTATTACCTGCCTTAACAGGTGTAACTGTGATTTTTTTAGCAGCAGCGTCATAAGAAACTGTTACAACTTCTTCGTTTATAGGTTCAACTGTAACAGTATCTGCTTCAACATCTACAAGTGTAAGCGCAAACTCTTTTGCTTCGCCATATGTAAAGCTTAATTCAGAAGCAATTGGGTCAGGGTGCTGACCTAAATCTACAACAACTAATTCACCATTTGTATAAGTAACATTATAATTATCACCATTATTGCCATCATCAACAGTAACATCGTCATTTATAATATCGTATGTTGTAGCTTCAAGGCTTCCGTTTATATCAACCTTAAAATTACCTGAAACGGTATCTCCGCTGAAGATTGTACCGATTGTTTCATAAAGAGTTCCTGTCGGGGGTTCTTCATTAATCTTTATAGAATCGCTGATACCCTTAAATTCAACATTTGCTTTAGTAATGTTAATTATAGGCTTTGCAGGCTGAGTGAGTGTATAATTAGCAGCATCAGTACCTCCAAGTGTAAGTTCGCCTATTGTAACTTCCTTATCTGTACCTACATGCTTATCTTCAATTGTTCCAGTTGTTGGAGCATTGGCAATTGCTACATCATCAGTTCCTACTTTACCATTAAGTGTAACAGTAACATCTACAATATTTGTACCATTATAAGCTCTGCTATCAGCTATAACAACACCGGCAGTAAGCTCTTTTGGATTAATGATAAGTGTCTCAGGTTCTAATGTAAGTGGCTTGTAACCAGGACATTCTACTGTAGCAGTTACTTCGTATTCACCTGCATCCTTAGTTCCTGTAAACGCTGCATTTTCACATTTGTATGTTATTGTTGAACCTGAAGGAGCACCTGTAACTTCAATGTTATGTGTATTACCATCGTATGTAACTGTTTTACCACTTGCAACAACGCCTGTCATTTCTTCTCTCATATCAAAAGTGAGATTTGTAGATTCAAATGACCAATTATAAGGAGTGATTACACTTTCTGTAACATTAGAAACTACAAATTTTTCAGTATCAATAGTAATGTCAAGACAATCAGTCTTAGTTGGGTCAAGTTCACCTGTTAAACCTGCACCATAAATGTCTTCAGAAGGTTGAATATATGCTGTTAAAAGATGCTTATCGGTTCCATCTCCCTCAATATAAGTAGTAGTAGCATTTAAAGGCGTAATACCAAATATTACATAACCATCTCCCGCTTCATTATAGTCATCGATGTCGCCTTTTGCATAAGGATTGTTTGCGTCAAGAACAAAAGTCGGGGCGGTTTCAGTAGCACCATTTCTATCGTTCACCAATTTGCCTGTTGCTTTGGATGAGTCAAACGTAAGTTTCAAAGGATTGATTACATTGATCTTCTCTCCTTCATCAAGACCTTTAATATAAATGTCAATTTTAACGACATCATTATAATACTTCGCACCATTAATATAATATTGTTCACTATATTCAAGTTGAATGGCGAATGTAACCTCCTTATCCGGCTCTCCGCTTGCTAAGCTTGTTATCGCGATACTTGACAATAACATGCTTAAAACTAAAATCGCACATAAAGCTTTTTTAATCATATTTTTATCTCCTTTTTTATAAATTTGGTGTCTGATTTTTAATATATGTACACACCTATTCATTCTCTTGTATTATACATTAATTATTAATAAATGTCAAACAAAATTTATATATTTTTTAAAATAAGCCCCGTAAAAGCTTAATTGCTTTACGGGACTTATTTTTACTCAATTATATTCAATTTGAAGGTCTTGTCTTGTAAATCAATACTAATCTTATCTCCAGATTTTATTTCTCCGGAAATAATGCTCTCTGCTAGCATATCTTCAATGTTGGAAATAATTGCCCTTCTGAGAGGTCTCGCTCCATAGACGGGGTCAAAACCTAAATCAGTAAGATATGATATTGCTTCATCCGAAATTGTTGCTGTAATACCATTAGATTCAAGACGTGAAAAAAGTTCACCGACCATATTGACAGCTATTCTACTTATCTCCTCCTTACTAAGCTGTCTGAACACAATAATATCATCAATACGATTAATAAATTCAGGCTTAAATGTATTCTTTAACTCACTTAAAACTCTGTTTTTTATGATATTATATTCATTATTATCACTTGCTTGCTTTTCAGAAAAGCCAAGAGACTTATTTTTGCCTGTAATTGATGCAGCACCTACATTAGATGTCATTATTATTATAGTATTTTTAAAATCTACTTTTACTCCCTGAGAGCTCGTTAAAATACCATCTTCAAGAATCTGCAACAGAATGTTAAAAATATCAGGATGTGCTTTTTCAATTTCATCAAAAAGAACTATGCTGTAAGGTTTTCTCCTTACTTGTTCACATAACTGACCACCTTCTTCAAACCCAACATATCCCGGAGGTGAACCCACCAATCTCGAAACTGAGTGTTTTTCCATATACTCAGACATATCAAATCGAATAATTGCATTTTCATCACCAAATATTGACTGTGCAAGGGTTTTACAAAGCTCAGTTTTTCCTACACCTGTAGGACCACTGAAAATGAATGAACCAATAGGTCTTTTAGGGTCTTTTAAACCTGAACGGCCTCTTTTTACAGCTTTAGCAACAGCAGTTACTGCTTCATCCTGACCGATAACACGTTCATGAAGCTGTGATTCAAGATTTTTAAGTTTATCACTTTCCGACTCTTCTATTTTAAGTGTAGGTATTCCTGTCCAATCAGATACCACCCTGGATATATCTGTTGAATCAACTTCCATTCTTAGATTCTGTTTTTCTTTCTTCCACGATTCTCTTTTAGCTTTAATTTTCTCTGCCAATACATTTTCCTCATCACGTAAGGATGCAGCTTTTTCAAAGTCCTGAGAATTAATAGCAGCTTCTTTTTTATTCTTGATTTTTTCATATTCGGAATTCAAAACAGATAATTCATCAGGAGCTGTAAATGAATCAAGTTTTACTTTTGATGCAGCTTCATCTATTAAGTCTATAGCCTTATCAGGAAGAAATCTGTCAGTTATATATCTTGCTGACATGTTGGCTGCAGCAATTATAGCATCGTCATTAATTTTCACCTTATGGTGAGCTTCATATTTATCACGAAGTCCCATTAAAATCATAACAGTTTCATCAACTGTAGGCTCGCCGACCGTTACAGGTTGAAATCTTCTTTCAAAAGCAGAATCTTTCTCAATATATTTTCTGTACTCTTTAATTGTAGTTGCACCTATAACCTGAATTTCACCGCGAGCTAACGCAGGTTTTAATATATTAGAGGCATCAATTGCACCTTCAGCAGCGCCGGCACCTATAATAGTATGAATTTCATCAATAAATAAAATTACATTTCCTGCATTAATTATTTCATCCATTACTTTTTTTAATCTTTCTTCAAAATCACCTCTGTATTTTGAACCTGCTACCATAGATGATAAATCAAGAGATATCACTCTTTTATTTTTTAAAATTTCAGGAACTTTGCCATCATAAATGTTCTGAGCAAGACCTTCGGCTACTGCTGTTTTACCAACACCCGGTTCTCCAATAAGACATGGATTATTTTTAGTTCTTCTCGAAAGAATTTGCATTACCCTTTCAATTTCTTTTTCTCTGCCAATTACAGGATCAAACTTTCCTTCTCCCGCCATTTTGGTTAAATCTTTTCCAAATTTATCAACGTTAGGTGTTTTTCCATTAGTATTAGTCTTGGTATTAAAATGCTGACCTTCACTAACTACTTCATCATTTTCGCTTGAATTCATACCGAGAGACGCAAATATATCATCATAAATTTGCTCTATATTTCCACCAAGCACGCCAATAATATTACATGCTGCGTTATCTCTATCACTTATGATAGCAATTAGTAAATGTTCTGTTCCTATATAATTTTGCCTGAATTTCTGTGCAATTGCGTATGCATTTTCTATTGTTCTTTTATATCTGGGTGAAAATCCAATTACTGCTGAACCACGATTTGAGTTTCCCACAATATTCAAAATACTATTTTGTACTTTTTCTGCAGTAATTCCTGATTCGTTTAAGATGTTGCAAGCTATTGAGTTATTATCACATAATAATCCAAACAACAAATGTTCAGTTCCAACATACTTATGACTCCAGCTCTCGGCAGCTAAAGATGCATTCCTTATAGCCGTTTCAGCTCTGTCTGAAAATTTGTTTTCAAAGAAATTCATAAAACCACTTCCTTTATTGTTAACATTATAACCATATGATTTTTCAGAAGCACATCGATTGCACATATACACTTCCTTTAAAACGCCGTTTACTACCGAACGATAATGTATTGTTGCTGCATTTTTCCCACATATCTGACATAACATATTTATTACCTCCTAACTAATAATACTTACTATCATATTTTTTAAAATAGAAGCACGCAAAACATCCCTTTGTGGCTGCGAAATACTTCTAAGCACGTTATCCGAAACAGCAGATGCCATCAATTGTGCCTCTTTTTTATTAACAGCACCATAATCAAGAAAATTTTTTATAAAAGTCATAGCAACAGATTGTGAAATTGTTATACCAATTGATGACGCTATATGCATAAGATACCCTGCGTTATCCATTTTTATCCTTGTAATAGTAATATTTCCACCACCACCTCGTCGACTTTCTACACTATAACCATGGTCTGTAGTAAACCTTGAATTAATAACATAATTAATCTGGGATGGTACGCAATTTAATCTGTAAGCCAGTTCGTTGCGCTGAAAACTTGCTATACCTTCATCATTATCAAGCATTTCCTTAATAATATCTTCTATTAAATCGCTAATTTTCATAGTTCTCTCCTTTTCTTGACTTTGACTTTCTTTGACTTTTGTAACTACATTATATCACACTCACCAAAAAAGTCAAGTATATTTTTAGATTTTATAAAAAAAGGTACCAAGCTCAACAATGAACCCGGTACTGTATCTTATAATATTCACTTAATGTTATATCTTTTTAATAAGGAATCGATTTTTTCATGTGGGTCAAGAATTAATGATGTAGATACATCATGATTTATTGCAGCAATCAAATACGCAATATACTTAGAAACATCAACCTCGTTAAACCATTCCCTATCCTTTAATTCAGGGCTAAGATATGTAAGATTTGTACCAAAAACCCCATTAATTATTCCATCAGAATAAGCTTTATCAAATAACTCAAGACCGTTTGTAAAGATAGCATATGTAGCATATGTGAAAATTCTATTAGCTTTTCTTTTTTTAAGTTCGTAAGCAATATCAAGCATTGATTCACCTGACGAAATAATATCATCCGCAATAAATACGTCCTTACCTTCAACAGAATTACCAAGATATTCATGAGCAACGATTGGGTTTCTTCCGTTAACAATCTTCGAATAGTCTCTTCTCTTATAGAACATTCCAAGATCGACACCAAGCACAGATGCATAATACATATTCCTTGTTATAGCCCCTTCGTCAGGACTGATAATCATAAAACTATCTTTGCATGGTTTAAAATCTTTAATGTTTTTAAACATGGACTTCAATACCTGGTAAGTTGGCATTACATTATCAAAACCGGTAAGAGGTATAGCGTTTTGCACTCTTGGATCGTGAGCATCAAATGTTACTATATTGGATACACCCATATTAGCAAGTTCCTGAAGAGCAACTGCACAGTCAAGAGATTCACGATAACTTCTTCTGTGCTGACGTCCACCATAAAGCGAAGGCATAATTACATTAATTCTGTGTGCCTTACCACCTGCAGCCTGTATAATACGCTTCAAATCAGCGAAATGGTCATCAGGAGACATAGCATTTTGCTGTCCAAACATATTATATGTACAATTATGATTACAAACATCAACTATAATGAACAAATCATGACCACGTACGGTCGACTTTATTATACCCTTTCCATCACCTGATGAAAATCTTGGGCAATCAGATTCAATTAAAAAAGTATCATGCTCATTTCCGCCTTCTTTAGCCCATGAAACAAGATAATTATCGATTTTTGCACCTAATTCGCTTGCACTTTGTGTAGCAATTACACCCAAAGGTGCCACACGATTAGAATCATCAAACAAAATTTCCTTAACTTTTTGACTCATTTTCTCAATCCTTTAATCATTAATGTAAAAAATTCAGCCCCTACTATATATCTATAGAAGGGGCAATAAATTAAAACTCAACAATATATTTTTTCAAATATTCAGGAGCTCTGTCTTTGCCAGCAGAAATTGCAATTGTAAAATTGATTTTATTCTTTTCACTGAATTTTTCCAATTCTTCAATAAATTTATCAAAACCTTTTTCTTCAGCAACAACTATTTTCCAAATACTGTCAATAAAAATATGGGAAATATCATAATTACTTGATACAATACCACCAACAAATCCAAAAAGCACTTCATAATCAACTATATCAAAATCTTCAGTTGTGATATAGCGTACTGCATGATTCAAATCACACATAAGTCTGTTTGTTTTACCCACAAAAACAATATTACCCGGTTCATCCTTAACCGCATTGTTAACATGGTCAACAAGATACTTAGTTTTGCCTGTGCCTTTTTCGCCAATAATTACATTAATCATGTAAATCTCTCCTTCCTTACTGCTTAACTATATGATACTATAAATTATAAAGTTTTTCAAGTGTTTTTGAATAAATTTCCAAAAAATTATAATCTTTTTTCAAGTTCTTCTCTTAAATCTTCATATCCGGGTTTGTTTAAAAGTGCAAACATATTCTTTTTATATGCCTCAACACCAGGCTGATCAAAAGGATTAACACCTAAAACATAACCACTTATTGCGCATGCTTTTTCGAAGAAATAAACAAGATAACCAAAAGATAATTCATTTATTTCTGAAACGGAAACCACCAAATTAGGAACATTTCCATCAGTATGTGCAAGAAGTGTGCCTTCAAAAGCTTTTTTGTTCACATAATCCATTGTTTTACCTGCAAGAAAATTAAGTCCGTCTACATTATCAGTAGTTTTATTAATTGTTATATTCTTTTTAGGTGTTTCAATATTAATTACAGTTTCAAATATATTTCTTACACCATCCTGAATATACTGCCCCATGGAATGAAGATCTGTAGAAAAATCAACGGATGCAGGGAAAATACCTTTATTATCTTTACCCTCACTCTCACCGTAAAGCTGCTTCCACCATTCAGCAAAAAAGTGAACAAAAGGCTCGTAATTTACCATAATTTCAGTAGTATATCCTTTTCTGTAAAGAATATTTCTAACTGCTGCGTACTGATAACAAATGTTGTTTTTCAGTTCAGGACAAGCAAACTCTTCACGGGCTTTTGCGGCACCTTCCATAATCTTTTCAATATCAATACCTGCTACAGCAATAGGCAACAAACCAACTGCTGTTAGAACTGAAAATCTTCCCCCTACATCATCAGGAACGACAAAAGTCTCATATCCTTCTTCGTCAGCAAGATTTTTCAATGCACCTTTAGATTTATCAGTAGTTGCAAAAATTCTTTCTTTTGCTCCATCTTTACCATATTTGTTTTCAAGCATTTCTTTGAAAATTCTGAAAGCAATGGCAGGTTCAGTAGTAGTTCCTGATTTCGAAATAACATTTACAGAAAAATCTCTGTCTCCTATTACATCAATAAGTTCTGATAAGTATGTAGAACTTATCGAATTACCTGCAAAGTATATTTCAGGAGTGGTTCTCTTACTCTTATCAAGCTTGTTGGAAAATGAATGTCCGAGCATAGTTACACCGGCTTTAGCACCCAAATATGAACCACCAATACCAATAACTATAAACACTTCACTGTTGCTTTTAATTTTTTCAGATGCTTTTAGTATTCTTCCAAACTCTTCTTTGTCGTAGTTAACAGGAAGATCTAACCATCCAAGAAAATCGTTTCCTGCTCCTGAACGAGATTCGAGTAATTCATGTGCACAATTAATCTGAGATTGTATATAATCAATCTCATGATCTCTAATAGCCCATGATGCTTTTGAATAATCAAATTTTACCATAACATTCACTCCTCCTACTGGCACATTCTTCTTACATCAAATACACCAGGTATTTTATTTAAATTTTTTATAACCGTATTTAGTTCCATCCCATTATGAATTTCAATTGAAATTGAAATTACACAAACGTTTTCTTTAGATGTCCTTGCGTTAACACCACAGATATTAATTTTCTTGTTTGAAAGTTCTGCTGTGATTTCAAGCAACAATCCATTTCTGTTTATTCCACTTATTTGTAAATCAGCTATAAATGAACAGCCATCTGTAACATCCCATTCAACCTCAATCATTCTGTCAATATCAGTTTCATTGGAGTTAATCACATTCTGACAATCTTTACGATGAACAGAAACTCCTCTTCCTCTGGTAATGTAACCTACAATAATATCTCCGGGAACAGGATTACAACATCTGGACAAACGTACAAGGCAATTATCAATCCCTTTAACTATGACACCGTTAGACGATGGCTGTGTTTTACGTTGTTTAGGTAACTCTGTTTCATCTTTACCACTATCAGACAAAGTTTTTTTGATATCATCTTTGAGTTTTTTAAGAAGCTTTACCGATATAACACCTTCAAACCCAATTGAAGCATAAATATCGTCAACATTCTTAATAACAAATTTTTTCATTGCACTTTCTGCAAATGCATCTTTAAAATCATTGATGTTCTGTATGTCTGCTTTACGTATTTCTTTATCAACAATTTCTTTTCCCTTGGCAATATACAAATCTCTATTATGAGTTTTGTACCACTGATTAATTTTATTTCTTGCCTGTGATGTCTTAACAATCTTCAACCAGTCAAGACTCGGGCCTCTTGATGTTGGAGTTGTGAGAATTTCAACTATGTCTCCGGTCTGAAGTTGTTGATCAATAGTAGAAATTTTACCATTTACTTTCGCACCAACCATTTTATTTCCTACTTCGCTATGAATGGCATATGCAAAGTCAATTGTACATGAGCCAACAGGCAGATTATACACATCCCCCTTAGGAGTAAATACAAAAACTTCATCTGTAAATAAATCAATCTTCAAAGTTTTCATAAACTCTTCAGAATCATCATCTGAAAGTTCATTCTGAACATCCAGCATCTTTCTTATCCATTCGAGTTTGCTGTCTAAATCAGATACTTGTGGTGCTCCTTCTTTATATTTCCAGTGAGCAGCAATACCATATTCTGCCGTCCTGTGCATCTCCCAAGTACGTATTTGAATCTCAAAAGGCACACCACCAGGACCGATAACCGTTGTATGTAACGACTGATACATATTAGGTTTTGGCATTGCAATATAGTCTTTAAATCTTCCTGGTATAGGTTTATACATTTCATGGACAATACCAAGTACCGTATAACACTCGGTGATTGATTCTACAATAACACCCACTGCAAACAAATCATAAATTTCATCAACTGTTTTATTCTGTGTATACATTTTACGGAATATGCTATAAAAATGTTTTACACGACCTGCAATATGAACACCCATTTCAGGATGTTCAGACGTAAGCTTATGTTGAATACTTTCAATAAGATCATCAATATATTTTTCACGTTCTGCACGTTTTTGTTTGATGCTCTCCATAATTTCACGATAAGCAATAGGATCAAGATATCTTAAAGAAAGGTCTTCAAGCTCCCATTTAATTCTTGAAATACCTAATCTATGAGCAAGTGGTGCATACACATCAAGGGTTTCTTTAGCTTTTTCAAGCTGTTTGCCCTCAGGCATACTTTTTAAAGTACGCATATTATGCAAACGGTCAGCAAGTTTTATCATAATAACTCTTATATCTGCTGCCATAGCAAGAAACATTTTTCGTAAATTTTCAATCTGCTGTTGTTCTTTGCTGGAAAAAGGTATTTTTTCAAGCTTAGTTACTCCCTCAACAAGAAGCATAACATCTTCACCGAAAATATCCTTGATTTCTTCTGAAGTATGTTTTGTATCTTCAACCACATCATGCAAAAGTCCAGCACAAATAGACTGACAGTCCATTTCCAAATCGGCAAGGATGTTAGCAACAGCCAAAGGATGAATAAGATAAGGTTCTCCAGATTTGCGATACTGATCAGCATGAGCTTCCTTAGCCATCTCATAAGCTTTGCAAACCATTTTTGCATCACTTTCAGAACTATTGTATTTTTCAATTTTATCAATTAAAATTTTACATTGTTCATCCATAAATTTCACCTTTAATATCCACTATACGCAACTGTGGAGAATAATTATTCTTATAATCATTAATTTCGAGGTAACACATTACACTAATAATCTGATTAGGTTTAATATCACCAACCTCGTAATTAAAAGCAACTGCATCTATCGTAACATTATCTTTAATTAATGTAAATTTCAAATGTTGTTTATTATTTCCAATACAATAGAGAGACAAAATCTTTAAATTTCTGATAAAAAATAATGGTTTATTATTTTGTGTCCCATATGGTTCTAATACAGACAATTCTTTTACAGTTTCCAAATTTAAATGTCTGCCTTTCAATTCACAATCAGCACAGAGTACATTTTCGATTTTATTATTATTAAAATAATCATGTGCATAACCGTTGATAGTTTTTCTAAAAAGTTCAATATTATCTTCAAAAATTACTACACCTGCAGCTAATTCATGACCTCCAAAGGAAACAATTGATTCTCTGGAATGTTCCAGAGCCTTATACAACGAAAATCCTTCTATGCTTCTCCCCGATCCTTTACAATTTCCATCAATACCGGGAGAAATTAAAATAAATGGTTTCATATATTTTTTTGTTAAACGCGAAGACACAATACCAACAACACCATGATGCCAGTTTCGTTCAAACAAAACTACAACAAAATCGTCAGAATAATTATCAATATACATTTTTTCTGCTTGTGCAAAGATATCTGCTTCAATCTTCTGTCTTTCAATATTAAGATCATTAAGCATTTTAGCCAAAGAATTTAATTTATTTACATCATTTTCAAGTAAAAGTTCTATGGCATGTGAGGCACTTGTAATTCTTCCGGAAGCATTAATTCTGGGTGCAATTACAAATCCAATTTTAGTAGTATCAATTCTATCATCAGACCCAGCCAACGACAGTAAAATTTTTATGCCGTCAGGTGGATTGGTGTTTAATTTCTTAATACCTAAATCGCATAAAAATCTGTTTTCGCCAAGCATAGGAACAACATCAGCTACTGAGCCAATTGCAACTAATTCGGCAAATTCTTGAGCGGTTTGCAAATATGATTGCTGTTCAGATAACAAAGCCTGAGTAAGTTTTAAAGCAACACCTACTCCTGCAAGCATAGCATGAGGATATGTCTCGTTTCCAACTTTAGCATCTATAATAGCAGCTGCATCAGGTAAAATATCTGAACATTCGTGATGGTCGGTAATAACCATCTCTATACCTTTAATACGCGCATACAGGCATTCAGCCACTGCTGTAATTCCACAATCTACTGTAATTATCAATTTTGTTCCACGTTCGCTCAAACAATCAATTGCATTTTTACTAACTCCATAACCATCTACATCCCTTAAAGGAACATAATAGTCTACATCTGCACCTAATTTGCGTAATGCTTTAACAAGTAACGCTGTAGCAGTAACACCATCAGCATCATAATCACCATAAACAGTTATTCGTTCGTGTGAAGAAATGTAGCTTTCTATAATTTTTTTAGCCTTAAACATATCTTTAAATAAAAATGGGTCGACTATACTATTAAAATCATTCTGTATAAATTCCATTGAACTTTTTAAATCGAGATTACGAACAAGAAGGAGTACAGAAAGAAGTCGGCTGATATTACATTTTTCAGAAATTTCTGTTATTTTAGAAATCTCCGGAACAGGTGATACTTTCCACTTGGTTTCCATATAACTCCTCCTCTTTGTAAGATAACTATTTTAAATAACAACAAAATGAACCGTTGTTTTCTTTACTGAACAATTTAGGTAACAACTGCTGGTTAGTTTTGATACAAATCAATTGTATCTCACCGTAAAACTTTGACGAAATCGAAATAACTTCTACAGAAACTTTCTCTTCTCCAATTTTTAAAAATGCACATCCATTAAATTTTTGATTTGAAGAATTTATACAAAACACTTCATCTGCTGTATATGATTTCAATTTATCATAATAAGTTTCATATAAATCATAAGGAACAGAACAAATTAATTCAACATTTGAAATTACACATTCGTTAACAATGTCGTAATTATCTAAAGCTGAACAAAATCTCAATACCTCGTCAGCAAATTCTGAATAAGTAACAAAATTTTTACATGGCTTATATACTGTATCGACTAATGGATATAAAATTTTTCTTATTCTTTTATGACTGAAAGGTTTCAGGACCTGAAAAAGAACATTATTTCCATTATGTTCATTTAAGACAGCATCTGCCCCTAAATTATAATCACCACAAATCAGAACTGCTGTTTTATCCTGAAATTCAAAGTCATTAATTGAATTTTCATTCAGAATATTATTACATTTGATATTTCGTTTTTCCAATTGTAATAAAACTTCTTGCTTAACAAGTTCTGATGCACCTAATAAAATCAAATCTACATTATATGCATGTATCTTAAAATCAATCTCATTATCGCAATATTTCATATATAAATCAGGTCGGTTAACTTTAGTTATTTCTAAAGCTTTTTCCTCTCGCCATGTATCAATATGAGCTTTGTTACCGGTTAGCAAAACTTCGGGAACGGAAACTCCGTTGAATTTCGAGGGACGTGTATATTGGTCATATTCAAGTAATCCTCTATAATGAGATTCCTCGGTATAAGATTCATCTGATGATAGTACACCCGGGATTAATCTTGAAACACAATCACATAAAATCATTGCAGGCAACTCCCCACCTGTGAGGACATAATCTCCTATTGACAGTTCATAGTCGCAAAGTTCGTCAATAATTCTTTGATCAATACCCTCATAATGCCCACACAAAATAACAAGCTCATCTTCTTTAGAAAGTTCTAAGGCAATTTTCTGGTTCAAAACTTTTCCTCTTGGAGACATATAAATCATTTTGGGTCTTTTACCTGCTTTTAAAACTATATCATCATATGCCCTGAAAACAGGCTCAGGACGAATAAGCATACCTTTGCCACCACCATAAGTATAATCGTCTACACGATTATGCTTATCTTTAGAATAGCTTCGAAAATTTATACACTCATAAGAAATTATACCTGAATCTATCGCATTACCTATGATGCTTGTTTTAAAAAAAACGGAAAAAGCTTCCGGAAATAAAGTTAAAATATCGAATTTCATTCTAACAACCCCTTCGGAAGCTTAACATTTATTATTTTATTTTGAATATCTACAGAAATAATATTCTCCTTTACTGCGGGAAGGTAAAACAATGTAGAATCTGTAGCTCTTATTTCATAAATATCAGATGCTCCGGTATTAATAACATCCTCTATTTTTCCCAATACCACATCATTTTCCACAATTGCACACGAAATGAGATCGGTAACGAAATAAGAATCGTTATCGAGCTCACCAATATCTTCACGTGTACAGTAAACAATTTTTTCTTTGTATTTTTCGGCATCATTAGCACTATCGATACCTTCCAACTTCAAAATAACAAAGTTTTTATGGTATTTCAAATCCTGAATTTGATATTTATGATTATCTATTATCAGTGATTCAAAATTTTCATAAACAAAGGGAGAATCGGTCCATGGGAAAATTTTAATATAACCTTTGATTCCATGAACATTACAAATCTTTCCTGCTTCCAATAAAGTATTCATCATACAATATCAACAGCAACTTTTTTGCCGTTAGAAACAGCTTTAACGATAGATCTTATTGCCTGAGCTATTCTTCCTCTTTTGCCAATTACTTTGCCCATATCATCTTTTGCTACAGAAAGCTGATAAACAGTGAGATTTTCTTTCTCTACTACTTCAACTTTTACTTCATCAGGATACTCAACAAGTGCTTTGGCGATTTCTGCTATTAATTCCTGCATAACGTATCTCCCAATTATTTAATGATATCAGCTTTTTTAAGCATAGCCTTTACAGTATCTGTAGGCTGAGCACCATTAGCAATCCACTTCTTAGCTTTTTCAGCATCAATTTTGATTTCTGAAGGCTGCTTTAATGGGTTGTATGTTCCGATTTCTTCGATAAATCTTCCATCTCTTGGAAATCTTGAGTCAGCTACTACTACTCTGTAGAAAGGTGCCTTTTTTGAACCCATTCTTCTTAATCTGATTTTTACTGCCATTTTTAATTCCTCCTAAAATTTTATAGTCCCAATTTGGAACTTAAACCCTTAAATTTTTTCATTTGTTTTGGGTTTGTAAACTGTTTCATCATTTTCTGCATCTGTTCAAACTGTTTTAGTAACGCATTAACCTGAGTAACAGATGTACCACTGCCTGCTGCTATTCTTTTTCGCCTGCTATAATCAATAACAGAAGGTTTTTCTCTTTCAAGCATTGTCATTGATTTTATTATAGCCTCTGTCTGAGCCATTTTCTTTTCATCAACATTTAATCCTTTTAATGCTTTATTATCAACACCCGGAAGCATACCTAACAACTGCTCCATCGGTCCCATCTTTTTCATTTGCTGGAATTGATCAAGAAAGTCATTTAAATTGAATGTTTGCGAACGAATCTTCTTTTCAAGCTCGATCGCCTGTTTTTCATCAAAAGCTTCCTGCGCTTTGTCAATCAAAGTAAGCACATCACCCATACCGAGAATTCTTGATGCCATTCTATCTGGATAAAACAACTCTAAATCATCAAGCTTTTCACCCATACCACAGAAAACTATAGGCTTACCTACAACAGCTCTTATCGAAAGTGCTGCACCACCTCGTGTATCGCCATCAAGCTTAGTTAAAACAGTAGCATCAATTCCAATCTGCTCGTCAAAGGATTTAGCCACATTAACAGCATCCTGACCTGTCATTGAATCAAGTGTGAGATATAGCTCTGTAGGATTAACCTTATCGCGTATATTCTTAAGTTCATCCATAAGAGCTTCATCAATATGAAGTCTACCAGCAGTATCTATAATCACAACATCAATATCATTGTTTTGGGCATACTTTACAGCTTCATCTGCAATACGAACCGGATCTTTTATGTCAAGCGTAAATACCTCAGAACCAACTTTCGAACCAACAACCTTAAGCTGTTGGATAGCAGCAGGTCTATAAACATCACACGCAACTAAAAGTGTTCGTTTGCCATTTTTCATAAAATATGAAGCAATTTTAGCACAGGTTGTTGTTTTACCTGCACCTTGTAAGCCCATAAGCATATATATGCTTGGGGACTTAGGTGCAATAACAGGTTTATAAGCTTCTGTACCCATAAGAGCGGTAAGCTCTTCATTAACAATTTTTATAACTTGCTGAGCCGGGGTAAGACTTTCCAACACCTGACTTCCAATTGCTTTTTCAGTAGCATTATTAATAAAATTTTTAACGACCTTAAAATTCACATCAGCTTCAAGTAATGCAAGCTTAACCATTTTCATGGCTTCTTTCACATCAGACTCGCTCACTTTACCTTTACCACTGAGCTTTTTAAAGACATTATTAAGCTTTTCGGTTAAATTATCAAAAGCCATTCATTTTCTCCTTAAATCAAATTGTTTATTTGATTTGTTAATTCAGAAATTCTATTTTTAAATTCAGACCCCATATTTGAGTCATTAACAAAATTTTGTATCTTCATAACTATTTCTGAAAGAGACTCATTCTTTTTCATAATTCCAAGATTGGATTCCAGATTAATGAGAATTTTTTCAGCTTTTACCAATGAATCTCTTACACCCTGCCTGGTAATACCAAGATTTTCAGAAATTTCACCTAAAGACAAATTTTGATTAAGGTACATATCACACACATCAAATTGACGTGATGTCAGCATTTTACCATAGTAATCAAATAAAACTGAAAGTTCTAACAGATTTTCCATAAGAAACCTCTATTTACTGTAAAGTCATTTACTTTACACATTATACAGTATTATTCTGCATTTGTCAATAGTAAATTATTGATTTAGTGAATTTTCAAGTATAGTGATACTATTTTTCATATCATCCATCGCATTTCCAAATTCAGTCCAATTACCTTCTTGAGCTTTTTTTTCAACATCGTAATAAGATTCGATTACATTTTTTATGACATCTTCATCATAATACATAATTTCTTCCTGTTCATTTTCCTCATTAAAATCATATACTACATCAGTTGCTAAAACTTTAGATAATGCATTTTGGATACTTGTATCCATGGCGATCCTGTCGCCTACAGCAACAATAATCCTTTGAAGAACAGGTAATGCTGCTTGATTTTCAGAATTAAGATATACGGGCTCAACATAAAGGATAGTTTCATTCACAGGAATTACAAGCAAATTCCCTCGGATAGCATTCCCTTCACCATTATTCCAGAGTGATAATTCTTTTGAAATCTCAGAATCATTATCAATAAGATTCTCAATCTGCAGAGGCCCGTATATGTTTAAATTTTTAGGAAATTTATATACTACAAACTTTCCGTAATTATCAGGACCACTTCCTGCAGCAATCCAGGCAATCATGTTATCTCTGTTATACAAAGTATAAGGCAACATTATAATCATTTCTTCTTTAAATTTATTAAATTCACTAAGCTTGATATAATTATAATAAGGTTGCATAGGTCTTATATCTTTATTGTATTTTTCGTTTGGAATAGCATACATATCACTTTTATTATAAAAAGTTGCAGGTTCATCCGAGTGATAGCTTGCATAAACCTTGCTTTGCAACGAAAAAAGCCACTCAGGATATGCAGATTTTTCCAATATTCCCCTAGGTATATTTGTTTTTTCAAATAAATTAGGGTAAATATTTTGATAAGTTTTTATAACAGGGTCTGACTTATCAATTATATAAAATTTAACCGTACCATCGTACGCATCAACTAACACCTTAACTGAATTCCTTATATAATTTACGCCCTCATTTTTAGCAGAATAAGGTAACAAGTCGCTGTAAGTATAAGCATTTATTACCCAAACAATTCTTCCATTATAGATTACTGCCTGAGGATCAGCATCATATTTCAGAAAAGGTGCTACTTTTTGTGCACGTTCGATTATATTTGTATTAACAAGCAATTTACTGCCTTTGTGTATTTGATTAGTAACAAGCATTTTATAATCAAGATTTCTTATTGAATACAACACTCTATTAAACAAATTAAGCTCTACACCAGATTTTCCATTGTATGAAAATACATGATCTACGCTGCCTTCTGAATAATCAAGTTCAGAAGTGTTTGTGTTTACAATGGAATAGTCGTTTTCCATTTCACCATAATAAATTCTTGGCTGTAAAATTTCGTTACCACCGGTCTCATTACTGAGTGTCATATCTTTGATATAATAATAAGGTTCTCCTTGAGCAGTAACTTTATTAGTTGACATCATAACTGCACCATAACCATGGGTGAATTTCAATCTTTCATTTGTATAATTCTTTGCACTGTCTTCTATATTAGATTTATCTAACTCACGCACGCCCACCGCTACTAATTCATTTTTGCCATTTACATTGTATAAACCGACATCTATATCTGAAAACCTATAATAATTTCTCATAGCTTGCAGCTGATTTGTCGCAATAATACTGCTGTTGTAATCAATAATACGTGTATTCTCAATAACGCTGCTATCATCAAAATTGCTTTTGGTTACAGTGTTATCAACATAATATTCAGTTTCGACAACATTTTCGATGTTATATCCAAACTGCGTAGCCTTGATGTTGTTTTTTATATACGGATACTCAACCATAACCTCATTAGGAGAAACATAAAAAGACTGAACACAAAATTCAACAAATACTCCTAATATTAAACCAATGATAATAGTAAGAAGAGAAATTGATAATGTTTTTATTCTTTTTTTGTGAGATAATAACACAAAAACAGCACTAAGAAAAATTATCAGAGATAATATTTTCAACAAGTTTCTTGTCAGAACAACATCAACAAAACCTGCACCATTAAGACCGGCAAATTCAGAATACACTATATCTATAGACTTCATCCACACCAAAAGAGAGATAATAATCATAAAAAATACAATGCATATTATCAAGTGCCCCGAAATTCTCTTGTTTCTAATTAAATCACTCAGATTTCTATGAGATAAATCAACATACATAAGAAAGTAATTAATAAAAACATAAATTAATACAACGATAATAATTACTGCGAAAATTTCGAGAGTAACAGCAAGAAAAGGTTTAATAAAGAAAAAATAACTTAAATCTAATCCTGTAATATTCTCCGTTCTATTAAAGGTAACAGAATTTACAAATAATAAAAAATTTTGAGCTAAAGGTTTATAGGTAACAACGGAAACAAACAAGGAAATAAAAGAATTCAGTAAAACAGAATATTTAGTCTTGTCAAAATATTTGTTATTTATACCTTCCCTGCGTAAATTTCTTTTCACAAAAAGTGAATTTAAAGTTAAAGAAATAAATATTATTACAGAGCATAAAAGTAACGCTGAAATATCAGTTATGATATTTTTAACATAAACAGATACAAAATTATTACCAATTTCTGAAATTTCCAAAATGTCTACATAAATATTTGATAGAAAAGCAAACAAAACAACCATTGCAGCAATAATAATAGCTACAACAGTAATACGTTTTGAAAACTTTTTATTATTCACTTTATCTGTATTCATACTTGACACCTAATTTCAAAATACTATTCAAATAACGCTTTTGCAAAGCTATGTGCATCAAAAGGTTGCAAATCATCAATCTGTTCACCCACACCTATAAATCTTACAGGCAGTTCCTGTGAATCAGCAAGTCCTATAACAACTCCACCTTTTGCGGTTCCATCAAGTTTAGTTAAAATGAGTCCTGTCAATCCTGTTGCTTCATCAAACAGCTTGGCTTGGGAAATTGCATTTTGTCCTGTTGTTGCATCTAAAACAAGTAATATCTCCTTATCTGCGTCAGGCAACTCCCTGTTAACTGTACGAACAATTTTTTCCAATTCATTCATCAGATTTTTCTTATTGTGAAGTCTTCCTGCAGTATCGCAAATTATTAAATCACTCCCACGATTCTTAGCTGCAGAGATTGCATCATAAATTACTGCCGACGGATCTGCCCCTTCTTTATGACAAACTATATCACAACCCACACGTTCAGACCAGATTTTAAGCTGTTCTGTTGCAGCAGCTCTGAAAGTATCTGCAGCTGCCATCATAACTTTTTTACCTGCAGATTGGTAATAAGAAGCTATTTTACCTATGCTTGTTGTCTTTCCTACCCCGTTAACGCCAACAACAATAATAACAGATGGTTTAGTTTCAAGCTTAACAGGATGTGCTTTAGATACAAGTATATCACTGATAATCTCTATTAATGCATTTTTTACTTCTTCAGGATCTTCAATGCGTCCTTTTTTTACTTTGTCTCTTAAAGAATCAAGAATATTTTCAGTTGCATCAAAACCAACATCAGACATTATCAATATTTCTTCAAGCTCTTCAAACAAATCTTCATCGACTTTCACAAAAGCTGAAAAGACGGAATTTATTCTGTCAGAAAATTCTTTTTTAGTTTTGGTAAGTCCATTTTTTAATTTAGAGAAAAAATCCATAGTTACTCCTTATTAAGTATTTTTTGTTCAATATTATCAATATCAAGATGTAACAACTTGGAAACACCTTTTTCCTGCATAGTTACACCATATAACACATCAGCTTCTTCCATTGTACCTCTTCGGTGTGTTATTATAGCAATCTGTGAACGTTTACTGATTTTTCTTAAATATTTTGCAAATCTTGATACATTTACATCGTCCAGAGCTGCTTCAATTTCGTCAAGCACGCAAAGAGGTGATGGACGTACTTCAAGAAGAGCAAAAATCAGTGAGATAGCAATAATAGCTTTTTCTCCTCCTGAAAACAGAGTCATATTCTGAAGTTTTTTACCGGGTGGTTGTGCGATAATTTCAACACCGGAAGTCAAAACATTTTCCTCATCGGAAAGAATAAGTTTGGCCTCACCACCAAGAAACAACTCTTTAAATATAGATGAAAAAGTATTATTAATGATTTCAAGTTGCTGCATAAATTGTTTTGTCATTAAGCTTTCAATATCACTGATAACTTCCGCTAATGCATTCTTAGCATTAATAAGGTCATCTTTCTGACCACACAAGAAATCATATCTTTCTTTAGTCGCAGTATATTCTTCAATTGCACCAACATTAACATTACCAAGTGCTCTTATTGAATTCTTTAATTCATTAACATGCTTTTGAACTTCAGCAGGGTTTTCAATAGGTTTGCTAATTTCAAGAGCACCGTTATAAGTCAGTTCATAATCCTCCCACAGTCTGTTTACTACAGAGGTTAAATCATTCTCACATCTTGAAAGCTTGCCTTCGATTCTTGTGTGCTCCTGAGATAAAATAACAAGTTTTTCGTTACACTCTTTCGTAACAGCAATAAGTTCATTATATTCCTTAAAGCATTGCTCACGCTGAGCTTTGATGGATATGATTTCATTTTCAATTTTATCCTTGTTTTCTTTATTTGCTGAAATTTTACCTTTGATTTCATTAATTTTATCATCATACGCCTTGTCAGATTTATTTGAAATTTCACGTTGCTTATCTTCAATTTCCAACATAGCTTTTCTGATAATTTCATTATTGGAATCAATCTTTTGAACAAGAACAGCTTTATCGCTTTCATAATCTGAAATTTCTACTGTCTTTTTGATAATTTCATTGTTAATTTCCTTGTATTTAACAGAATTTTTATCACTGTTTTCCTGAATTAAACTGATTTCTTCATTAGTACGTTGAATTTGTTTTTCAGTATCTGTTATGCTGTTTTCAATTTCAGTAATTTTAATTAAATTGTCTTTTATTAACGTGTCTGTATCCTGAACATTTATTTTAAGTTGCTTGATTTCATTTAACGAATCATCGAGTAAACTATTATAATGTTCAAGATTGTAATTAATTTTATAAATTTCACTTTGTGAAAGCTGATACAATGAATTCAATCCATCACGTTCTGAAGCAAGTTTACTAATTTTTTCTGTTATATCTGATACAATCTTAGAAATCTCAGATTTTTCAGTTGTAATTAGCGTTAGTTTGTCCTTTAATTTTTTAATTTGTGTAACACGGGATAAAAAGCTAACATTTTTAGAAAGATTACCACCGGTTATTGAACCACCGGGATTAAATATTTCACCATCCAAAGTAGCAATTTTATACTTTTGCTTAAATTTCTTGGAAAAAGCAATAGCATTCTCAATAGTATCAATAATAATTGTTCTGCCCAAAGCATCATCTACTACTTTTTTGAACTTTTCATTGGTACTTACAATATTGGAAGCAATTGATATATATCCTTTTTCGTTTTTAAACTCATTTTCATCAAGCACAGTGCCTTTAACTGATGAAACAGGCAAAAATGTAACTCTTCCTGCTTTGTTTTTTTTCAAATATTCTATAGCTGTTTTTGCATCACTTTCATCATTTACAACAACATTTTGAAGATTATTTCCCAATACTGCCTCAACAGCTATAGCATACTCATTGGGAACATCAATAACCTTTGACAAAGTTCCGTAGACTTTGATGTTATTTAATTTTCCATTATCAGATTCTTTTATAACGGTCTTAACACCAAAAGCGTAACCTTCCATTTCTTTTTCAAGATCTTCCAACACAGAGATCTGAGAGGATATATTTTCAAAATCAATAGTAAGTCTCTCCAGCTTAGACTTTGAGTCATTCAAAGTGATTTCCTGTTTAGTAATATTGGATTTTATTGTTTCAAGATTATTGTTAAATGACTCTGATTTTTTACGTTCTTCTTCAAGTCTGACTTTTTCACTTGATGTACGCTTTTCATATATCTCTATATCGTCTTCTTTAAATTCAATATTTTCTTCTAAAGAAAGTTTCTTTTGGCGTGCAGCCTCATTTTCTGCTTTAATTGTGGAAAGAAGAGCTTTATACTCGGTTAATTTCTTATAATATTCAAGAATGTCATTATTGTTCTTTTCAATTGCTGCGTCAGCATTCTCTGATTGTTTACCTATATCTTCAAATTCAGCTTTCATAGATTGAAGTTCAGTCTCAAGCTCTGCTAAAATATTATTAACCTTTTCCAGAGACTCTTTTGCATTACTGTTCTCCATTTCAGCAAATTGAATTTTTTGATTTAATGCCTTGATTTCATTATTGATTCTGTCAGAAATTTCACTGCTGAATTCTTTGTTATTTTCAATAACTTTAATTTCATTCTCAAGAGAATCAATAATACTTCTTATTTCGTAAAACTTTTCATTCTTTTCATTTTGTATTTGCTCAAGTTCTTCGGATAATCTTTGTTTTTCCAAAGAATCATTTTCGGTTTTCTCTATTTTATTATGGATTTGTTCTATCTGATCATCGCAAACACTCAAGTCATTTTTGAATTTTTCAATAGAAATTTTATAGTTGTCAATCAAAGCTACATTTAAACTGATTTCTATACCTTTTAATTCATCACGTAATGAAAGATACTTTTTAGCCTTTTCGCTATCTTTTCTTAAAGGTTCCACACGAGATTCGATTTCTGAAATCAAATCCATAATTCTTATTAGATTTTCCTGTGTTTGTTCTATTTTTTTCTCCGATTCTGCTTTTCTGTATTTGTATTTAGATATTCCTGCAGCCTCTTCGATAATTACGCGTCTGTCCTCAGGTTTGGCAGTTATAATTTCGTCAATTTTGCCTTGTCCGATAATCGAATATCCATCACGACCCATACCCGTATCCATAAGTAATTCATGTATATCACGAAGTCTGCATGAAGATTTATTAAGATAGTATTCACTTTCGCCTGAACGGAAATATCTTCTTGTAATAAGAACTTCATTATAGTCTACATTAAAAATTCTATCCGAATTATCAAAACACATTGAAACTTCGGCAAAACCAACAGGCTTACGAAGTTGAGTTCCTGAAAAAATTACATCTTCCATTTTGCCGCCACGCAGGCTTTTTACACTTTGTTCACCCATAACCCAGCGTATCGCGTCGGAAATATTACTTTTTCCACTTCCGTTGGGTCCTACAATACCTATAATACCTTTATTAAATTCTATTCTCTCTTTTTCAGGGAATGATTTAAAACCCTGCACTTCAAGATATTTTAAAAACAAATTAATCCCTCATTTTCTTTAGAGCTTTAAGAGCTGCATTTTGTTCAGCCTTCTTTTTGGAACCTGCTTTCCCTTTAGAAAATATTTTTCCATTTATCAGAACAGCAATTTCAAATACTTTCTCATGTTCAGGTCCCGTTTCGTTAATCAATTTATATGTAATTTCTCCACCTTCTTTTTTAACAAGCTCCTGCAGGGTTGATTTACTGTCGCTTTGCTTGTTAACAAAAGAGTGGTAAGTTTCAGGTTTTATAATACTGTTTACCCAGTGCTCAGCAGTACTGAAGTTGCTGTCAAGATATATAGCACCCGCAACTGCTTCAAAACAGTCGCTTAATATCGAGTCCTTAAATTCTCCATGGACAAGAACTTCACTTCTTCCAAGCTTTATAAATTTATGAATATTAATTTTTCTTGCAAAAACAGCCAGACTTTCTTCTCTTACAATTTCTGCACGCAATTTAGACATTTTACCTTCATCATAGTCAGGAAAATTCTTAAAAATATTAGTACTTACTATAATATCAAGAACCTTATCACCTAAAAATTCCAGACGTTCGTTAGATTTGAATTGTTTATGCTCGTTGGCAAACGAGCTATGTACAAACGCATTTATAAGCAGTGTTTTATCATTAAATGTATATGATATTAACTTTTCAAATTCAGATATATTGTATTCCATACAACAAATTCTCCCTTATGTTAAAACGTGTGAAAAACACGAATGAGTATGCTCTGTTAAAACAGAGCATACTCCGTAAGATTACAAAATTTCATTAAGATAGTTAACTACATCTCCAACTGTCTTAAGTTTTTCAGCCTGATCATCATCAAATTCCATATCATACTCTTCTTCAAGTTGCATAATAAGTTCAACCAGGTCAATTGAATCAATATTCAAATCCTCTCTGAATGATGAGTCGAGGGTAATTGAATCTGCATCAATACCTGTTTGGTCTGCAATAGCTTTTTTAATTTTGTCAAAAATCATAATGTACCTCCGTTAATTAAATAAAATGCTTTTATGCTTTATAATATAAGATATTCCTGAAACCAAAGTAAGAAGAACACTTATATAATACAAAATATATGATGTATATTTCCATAAAGAAAAATCAAATAATCCACAAACACCCAGAATCAACATAACAATGGAAATCATTTGAAGAACTGTCTTAATTTTACCAGATTTATCTGCAGCAATTACAACATTCTTAGACGCTGCAGCCATTCTTAAACCAGAAACAACAAATTCACGAAATAAGATAATTATAACTCCCCATGCTAAAATATGACCTGTCTGTATGAGACAAACATAAGCTGATATTACAAGAATTTTATCTGCAATAGGGTCTGCAAATTTGCCAAAATCCGTAACTTCATTTCTCTTACGGGCCAAATAACCATCCAATGTGTCTGTAAGGGAAGCTATAATAAATATAAGGCAAGATGTGAAAATTAACGCGTTATTTGATGAAAGCAAGCAAATAACGAATATTGGAACAAGTAAAATTCTAAAAATTGTAAGTTTATTGGAAATTGTCATTGAAATATCCTCCTAATTATCTATTTCTCCGATTAAATCACTTTCAATATAGTCTGTTATTTTAACATCAACAAAACTACCCGGGTTAAACGACTTTTCAGACTTGAAAAAAACTTTTGGATCAACATCTATAGAATCACCATAGGTTCTGCCGTAATACATTTTTAACACATTATCTTTACCTTCAACCAATACTTTGTATACCTGACCTATTTTGGATTCAAGTATACCTTCGTTGATTTCAAAAATTACTTCAGAAAGCCTTTGTGCTCTTTCATTCTTTATGTCATCATCAATCTGATTGTCAAGCTTAGCAGCAGGTGTCCCCTCTTCACAACTATATGGGAAAACACCAACTCTCTCTAATTTATATTCTCTCAGAAACTCAATCATTTCAGAGAAATCATCTTCAGTTTCTCCGGGAAACCCGGTAATTAAAGAAGTTCTTATAACAGCATCAGGACAAAATTTTCTTATGTTGTTAATAACATTTTTTATATTAGCACCTGAAGTTCTTCGCCCCATTCTTTTAAGCACATTATCAGAAATATGCTGAATAGGTATATCAAAATAATTTACAAGTTTCTTTTGATTAGCAAAAACATCAAGTAACTCATTTGTAACTTTTTCAGGATAAAGGTAGTGAACACGAATCCAATCAAGTTTATCAATATTACACAACTCAACAAGAAGTCTGTCAAGAGATGGTTTTCCATAAATATCCTGACCATAAGATGATGTGTCCTGTGCAATGACAATAAGCTCCTTTACACCGTTTTCCACAAGATTATTAGCTTCATCAATGATGTTTTCGATTTTTCTGCTTCTATACGAACCTCTTATTGACGGAATAACACAATAAGTACACTTATTATCACAACCTTCTGCTATTTTTATATAAGCAGTATAAGGTGGAGTAGCAATAATTCTTTCATCACATTCAAGTGGTGCGGACATACATCCTTTCATATAAACGCCACGTTTATTAAATGCGCAATCTATTATATTACAAATATCATCGAAATCACCTGTTCCGCAAACAGCATCAACTTCCGGCAATTCCTTCAAAATCTCTTCACCAAAGCGCTCCCCCATACATCCTGCAACAATAAGGCACTTTAGTTTCCCGTCGACCTTATTTCGTGCGACATCAAGGATTGTATCGATAGACTCTTCTTTTGCACTGTCTATAAAACAACATGTATTAACAATGATAATTTCGGCTTCACTTTCGTCATTAGTAAGCTTGTATCCATGTGAATTCAATTTTGCAAGCATAACCTCTGAATCCGTAAGATTCTTTGCGCACCCAAGAGATACAACGCAAACATTATTCAAATTCGTCCACATCCTCAGTAATATTTTTTAAGCAGGATTTTATATTTTCATATTCAAAACCCTTTGCAATAAAACTCCTTGTAATTTTGGCAAACAAGTCTTTAGTCAAAGGTTTTCCACGGAGTTTTTGCTGGATAAGATCCATAAGATACTCATTATTCTGAAAAGAATCAAGGTATTTTTCTATTAAATCTTCGTCAATTCCTTTACATTTCAATTCATACTTAATTTTATGAATACCATATCTTTTCATATATGTCTCAACAAACATTGAAGCAAAAGCATCATCATTTATGTATCCATACTCCTCTAAAATTGAAACAACTCCCGAAACTGCAGTAAGACTAAATCCTTTCTTAAGCATTTTTTCAGTAATTTCTTTTTTAGAATACATTTTTTTAGAAACTAAACCTACAGCATAATTTTTACATTTTTCAACGCTTATAAGCTCTTCAATTTCAGATATTTTTTCATCGGTAAGAACATCACCGATACGTAATTTTAATGTATATAAATCAAAATCACAAATACCAAAAGCAAAATTCCCATCTATAAAAACAGAATACCTGTCTGTTGAGTTTTTTTGTTGCTGTATATCAGTAATACAATTATTCTTCGCTTGCATTTGTATCTTTTGAAAATTCAGCTCTTACAAGATTGTTAATTTCTTCGTAGAAATCAGGATTATCCATTAAATACTGCTTAGCAGCATCTCTTCCTTGTCCGATTTTTTCATCGCCATACGAAAACCATGCTCCTGCTTTTTTGATAATTTCCTTATCAACAGCATAATCAAGAAGTACGCCTTCTTTAGAAATACCTTCACCATACATAAGGTCAAACATAGCTTCTTTAAAAGGAGGCGCTACTTTGTTTTTAACAATTTTTACCTTAGTACGAGCACCAACGACATCAGCACCATTTTTGATAGCTTCTGATTTTCTTACTTCCATTCGTATTGTAGAATAAAATTTCAAAGCTCGTCCACCGGTTGTAACTTCAGGATTGCCATACATAACACCAACTTTTTCACGAAGCTGATTGATGAAAATTGCAATAGTATTAGTTTTATTAATAGCGCCTGCAAGTTTTCTTAAAGCCTGAGACATAAGCCTTGCATGAAGACCCACATGCGAATCTCCCATAACACCTTCAATTTCAGCCTTAGGAACTAATGCTGCAACAGAGTCAACAACTACTACATCAATCGCACCACTTCTTACTAAAGACTCAGTAATTTCTAATGCCTGTTCACCATCATCAGGTTGTGAAACAAGCAAATCATCAATATTTACACCTAATGTTTCAGCATATTCAGGGTCAAGAGCATGCTCAGCATCAATAAATGCAACCTCTCCGCCCCTTTTTTGTGCTGCTGCAATAATACTTAATGCAACTGTGGTTTTACCTGAAGATTCAGGTCCGTATATTTCAATGATTCTTCCTTTTGGAAGTCCACCAACACCTAAAGCTACATCCAGACTTAAAATCTCTGTAGGCAGAACATCTACACTTAAGGCATTATCTTCACCAAGACGCATAACTGCACCTTTACCATATTGCTTCTCTATTTGTTTAAGCGCTATTTCAAGTGCTTTTTGTTTTTCTTCTGACATAATCATATCTCCTATCGTCATTTTTCACTTAGTATATTTTATCATAAAATCTATCATTTTGCAACTATTTTAACATATTTAAAAATTCATTCTCATCTATTATCTTTAAACCTAATTGCTGAGCTTTTAAAAGTTTACTGCCTGCTTCTTCGCCTGCAAGGACAACAGTTGTTTTCTTCGATACGGAAGATGATGTTTTTCCTCCATTATCCTCGATTAATTTCTTCGCCTCATCTCTTGTAAGAGTTGGCAGAGTTCCTGTTAACACAAATGTCATACCATTAAATTTATCTGACGATTTTTCAGTTTTTGCAGATGTAGTATTAACTCCCAATTTGCTTAGTTTATATATTTCTTTTACATTATCATCGTTGGAAAAGAAGTTAACGATACTTTTAGCTACAATTTCACCAACATCCTCAATCTCTGTAAGAACAGAAATATCAGCTGACATTATTTCAAATATATTTTCAAATCTTTCGCAGATGCTTTTTGCACTTTTTTGTCCTATATGTCTTATGCCAAGGCCAAATAAAAGGCGAGATAAGTCATTAGTTTTACTTGTTTCTATTGCACTGATTAAATTTTCTGCTGACTTTTCAGCAAACCCATCCAAAGACATAACATCTTCTGCTTTTAGTGTATATATATCAGAGATAACAGAAACGAGGTTATTATCAATCAAAGACTTTGCTACTGCGGGACCAAAACCATCAATATTCATAGCATCTCTCGATGCAAAGTGTATAATATTTCGTTCTATCTGTGCTCTGCACTCAAGTCCTGTACAACGATAAGCTGCCTCGTCATCTTCCCTCACAACCTTAGCGCCGCAAACGGGGCAAATTTGAGGCATAACAAACACCTGTTCATTGCCTTGTCTTTCTTTTGGTAAACTCTCCACAACAGCAGGTATAATATCACCGGCTTTTTGCAGTACAACTTTATCACCAATTCTAATATCCTTTTGAGAAATATAGTCATAGTTATGAAGAGTGGCTCTCGAAACTCTGCTTCCTGAAATAAAAACAGGTTCCAGTACAGCATTTGGGGTTAGCACACCTGTTCTTCCTACTTTGATTTCAATATCAAGTAATCTGGTGATTTTTTTCTCAGGAGGAAACTTATAAGCTACAGCCCATTTAGGGGCTTTGACTGTAGTACCCAAAATATCTCTTTGAGCGAAACTGTTCACCTTTATTACTACACCGTCAATATCATAACTTAAGTTATCTCGATTATTGCCAAATTCTTCAATTGTTTTTTCAATTGATTCTATACTATTACATAACTTAGTTGCATCATTTATTTTAAATCCAAGTTCCTTACAAAAAGACAAGCTTTCAGTATGTGTCAAAATTTTACTGTTTTCGAAACTTTGTACATTAAAAATATAAATATCAAGATTTCTCTCTCTTGTAATTCTGCTGTCCAGCTGTCTCAATGATCCTGCTGCAGCATTTCGTGGATTTGCAAACAAAGGCAGATCATTATTTTCACGTTCTTCATTAAGTGAATGAAAGCTTTTTTTAGGCATAAAAACCTCTCCTCTTACCTCTATGGTAACAGGTTTGGTAAGTTTCATAGGAATGGTATTAATGGTTTTTAAATTTTCAGTTATATCTTCTCCGACTAAGCCATCTCCACGGGTAGAGCCTCTTTTAAAAACACCATCAACATACTCAAGAGACACAGAAAGTCCGTCAATTTTATATTCAACACTATATTCAACTGCATCCTCGAGTTCATTACGAACACGAAAATCAAATTGTTCAAGCTCATCAAAGGAAAATACGTCATTAAGACTCTGCATAGGAACATTATGATTCACTTTAGAAAACTCATCAAGAACAACATCTCCCACTCGTTTAGTAGGCGAATACGATGGAATAAGCTGTGGATATTTTTGTTCCAAAGTTTCAAGTTCTCTGTACAATATATCATATTCGTAATCAGTTGCAGTAGGCGCATCCAAAACATAATATTCATACGCCATTCTGTTTAATTTTTCAACAAGATTTTCTATATGTGTTTTTACATCATTCATAAACAAATTCCTTTCATAGGAAAATTTACTGTATCGCTAACTGTAATATATCGTCACGTACGCTTTCAGAATCACTGGTTACATTAACATAACTGTCAGGAACCTCGCCTACAATTACAGTATTTGATATAGGTATATTTGCCTTGCCTTGTTTTTTTATACTTCCTAACGGAAAAATTACCCTTGCTTCAAGCTCAGCAGTCATTATAAGTTCATGCATAGTTTGGTTTACACCTGCTTGAGAAAACTTACTTATCAAATCTGTTTTAACATTACCAATAGGAAAAACTGTAATTTTTACAGAGGGTCCTTTATTCATCCAATATGTATTACCAAGCACATTTAAAATTTTGAAACTGACATGTTTTTCTTTTTGCTTTTTTAGGTTTTCTATAATTTTATTTGTTACCTTACCTTTAAACTCATTTATGCTAATTGTATCAGTCTCTATGTAAGATGTTTGCCCAGATGCTGAAGTATTTACTCTTACAAATCCTGAAGTTTCATAATCGTATTTATTACTTATTTCAATTATAGCATTATTAAGAGCAATTTGTGTATAATTATTAAGATAATTATTCAAATAGCCCTTGATATTATTAATAAAAATATCTATTGAAAAATTAAGAACAAAAACAGAAATTAAGAGCGAAAAAAGCATTAAACAACCATATTTCAAACGTCTTTTAGAAACGATAATTGTCTTTCCTTTACCAAATAACCGCAATTTTATCACCAATATATTATATGCATATATAGTGCTTAAATGAAATGCTTATTATGCTTCTGAAATATATTTTTCCATTATTTCTACTGCACTTTTTATACATTCATCACAAGTTCTTTTTTTCATGCTTTTTAATTCACTGCAAATAGTAGTCAGATTTTCACTTTCAAATTTTTTAATTAATCTACCGGCATCCATATAACTTACCTTTTTATTTGTTTCAGGTAACTTATCGATACCTTTACTATGTAATATACCTACAAGCATAACCATAGCACTTACTGCACCACACACATTACCTAAACCACCCATGCCACCACCAAAAGCTTCTGAAATTCTGAACAATTCATCTTCAGTATAGTTAGTTAAATCGGAAAATGCACATAATACAGCTTGAGCACAATTATACCCATTCAAATGCTTTTCAACAGCCAAATCAGATTTTTTCATAAAACTTTTCTCCCATTTTGTAAAGTAATTTAATCTCACATTATTGCAAATTAGTGAAAAAAGACATTTTTCGGGTACGAAAAATGTCTTTTTCTGGTCGGGAATACAGGATTTGAACCTGCGGCCTCTTCGTCCCGAACGAAGCGCGCTACCAAACTGCGCTAATTCCCGTTATGTAAGGGTCTTTATAAAAGACCCGGTATATTTAATCCGCCTGTAATTTTACTCATTTGATTTTCTGATTCTTTTTCAGCCTTTGCAAGTGCTTCCTTGATAGCTGAAAGAACCAAATCTTCAAGCATTTCCACATCATCCGGATCAACAGCTTCAGGATTAATTTTTACTGATGTAATTTCTTTTTTAGCAGTTGCAGTTACTGTTACCATTCCACCGCCACTTGTTCCTTCTACTGTTAAATTATCAAGCTCTTCCTGCATTTTAATCATATCCTGTTGCATTTTCTGAGCCTGTTTCATCATCTGATTCATATTCATTCCGCCCATACCACCCGGAAATCTTCCTTTTGCCATAAATTAAACCTCACTTTCGTCCACAGAAACGATATCAGGAAACTGTTTTGCCAAATCCATAACATTTGCCTGTTGTTTTTCTGCAACAGGTATATCCTTTTGTCCTTCTGTAACAAATTTAACTGTTATATTTCGACCTGTAATTTCATAAAAAGCATCTTCAAGTGCTTTTTGATTTTCAGGTTTATCTATCAAATTTTTCTGTGCAGAGTTGTTACTCTTGAAAACCACTTCAAGCTTATCTCCTTTATCAACAGGATAAGCCATTGTAATTCCCATTGCAAGCATAAGCTTACCACTTTTCTTCAGTTCATCAAGCACCTGAGTCCAATATTCAACAATCCCACCTGAAACACCTTTTTTATATTCTTTGTTATCATTACTTAAAGCTTCGATAACAGGGGGAGCTTCAGTCGGCATCGGAATGTCCTGCTCGTTATATTGATCTGTGTATTCGGGTACAAATTGCGTGTTTGGTACAGTTTTTATAACAGGTCTGTATGAAGAAACATTCTGACTTGCATCTTCGCCACAAAGTTCCGCAAGACCAATTTCCAACATAACTTTTGGGTTAGGTGATTCTTTTTGTTGTTTATATATATCGTTAAGCTTCTTGATTAACTCAACTATCTGCTGTGTTGTGAAATTCTGAGCCTGTGCAGAAAATTTAGCAGAGCGTTCATTAGACATCTGTAACAAATCCGACGAATCTTTTACCAAGGATGCAATCATCAGACATCTGAAATGTTCAATAAGGTAAGATGTAAATAGTATTGGATCTCTTCCTTCAGCAACAGCATTCTCAACAAGAGTGATTAATTCCTCAAGATTTTTTGAACCTATAGATTCAGCAACATTAAACATTGCGTTATCATCAACAATCCCCAAGATTTTTGAAACACTCTCAGATGTAATCTTCTCGCTTGTAAATGAAATACACTTATCGAGAATAGATAATCCGTCTCTCATAGACCCATCAGCAGCATATGAAATTACCGAAAGAGCATCGTCATCAACATCAACATTGGAACTATCACAAACAAATTTAAGTCTGTCCTGAATTTCTTTTGAAGTAATACGTCTGAAATCAAAACGTTGACATCTTGAAAGAATAGTAGCAGGAATTTTGTGATACTCTGTTGTTGCTAAAATAAAGATAACATGCTCAGGAGGTTCCTCAAGAGTTTTGAGAAGTGCATTAAACGCACCTTCTGATAACATATGTACTTCGTCAATTATATAAACTTTATATTTAGCCAGAACAGGGGGATATGCAACCTCTTCCCTGATTTGGCGAATATTATCAACACCTGTATTTGAAGCAGCATCAATCTCAATCACATCAACACTGCTGCCATTATTTATAGAAAGACAAGTCTCACAAGTATTACACGGATCAGCTCCTATAGGTGATTCACAATTTACTGCACGGGAAAAAATTCTCGCAGTAGTTGTTTTACCGGTGCCTCTTGTTCCACAAAAAAGATATGCATGTGCTGTCTTTCCTGTTTTAATCTGATTAACAAGAGCAGTTACTATATGTTCCTGCCCAACCATATCTTCAAAAACAGCAGGACGGAACTGTCTGTATAAAGCCTGATATTCCATTACAGTTCCTCCTTAAATTAATAGCTATACAGCCCGAAATCGCAATATATTTACATGCGCAGAATAATTATCCACTCAGATCAGGCTACCTCACGGCACACTGCAGATTTTGCTTATTGCTGCTCGGTTCCCCGCCTGACAAGGTTCACAAATTGCAATTGCGTAAGACCCAATCCTCAACACTTCAAAAAACACTGCTGACCATATAAATATAAAACTCAAACGGGCATTGGCCCCTGCTATAGCGGATTGCAGGTACAGGACACCGCTACCGTCCCGGTTAGTACAGCCTGGTTATTTAACTGCCAGGCAGATAAATACAAAAAAATGGTGCGGGTGAAGAGACTCGAACTCCCACGCCGAAGGACACAAGAACCTAAATCTTGCACGTCTACCAATTCCGTCACACCCGCAGACTCATTATATATTATCATTTTTCAACTCAAAAGTCAATACCAATTTCTTAATTAAATAGTGCATCTTGGCATAATTTTAAGATTTTTGAGAAAACTGTACATAGTAAAGAAAGGATGATAATATGGGTAATGAAAGTGAACGTGGAATAACAAAATTAAAGTCTGACATATGTTGTCTCACTATTATTGGTGAAATTGAAGGACATAACGCATCTTCATCACAAAGCAAAACAACAAAATACGAACACATTATACCTAAACTCGCTGAAATTGAAGAAGATAACGAAATTAAAGGACTGCTGATATTACTGAACACCATAGGCGGCGATGTTGAAGCAGGTCTTGCTATTTCAGAAATGATTGCAAGTTTAAGTAAACCCACTGTTTCCATAGTTCTTGGTGGTGGACATTCAATAGGCGTTCCTCTTGCAGTTTCAGCAGATTACTCTTATATTGTTCCCTCAGCTGCTATGACTATACATCCCGTGAGAACAAATGGAACTGTAATTGGAGCACCTCAATCTTTTGAATACTTTAACAGAATGCAAAAAAGCATAACAGATTTTATTACTGCTCATTCTCAGATAAGCAGTGAATATTTTGAAAAGCTTATGTTTGATGCAAAAAACATATCAAATGATATCGGCACACTTCTATACGGAAAAGATGCTGTGAAATCAGGTTTAATTAATGAGATTGGTGGAATAAAGGAAGCACTTTCAAAATTAAAAACTCTAATTTCTGCTGCTGAACAAAAATAACAGTTCAGCAGTAAATTTTTGTAGATTTTTTAGAAGATATGTGTTATAATTGTAATATTAGTAATTTCAATCAGATAAAGGAGAACTTAAATGGCTGCTAAAAAGAAGTCAAAAACTACTAATCAGAACAAAAAAAACTTTAATGCAAAAGATGTAATAAGTTTCATCATGGTACCTATTTCACTCTATATGATGTTTTCTATGTTCACGCCGGGAAAAACCGGATTTTTAGGTGAATTTATAAGAAACTTACTTACGGGTATGCTTTCGGTTTGTGCATTTGCCGTTCCTTTTTTAATACTTGCTTTGGCTACTAACTACATAATCGAAAAGAGAATTTTCAAATTCAGAAGAATCTACATAAATGTAACTATTTTGATGATAATTCTTTCTTCCATTTTGCAATTATCCTCAGGATTCTTCCTTTCAGGTGGTGTAGGCTACTTTTTTGGTGGACTTTACTCAGATGGTATAGAATTGCTTGGTGGCGGTATAATAGGTGGTTCGGTTCACTGGGTGATTTCAAAACTACTTGGTAATATCGGTGCTTTGATTTTGTACATTTTTTCTTCTATTGTATGTTTTATTTTTCTTTTTAAAATCTCCCTTACTGATTTATATGAGCTTATTTCTGAAAAAATTAAAACTGCTTATACAAATCATAAAGAAAAAGCTTTAGAGAAAAAACAAAAAAAATCAGATGATTCTGTTGTAATCAAAATAAACAACAAAGAAACAGAAGCTAAAATGATTGATTCACCTGCTGAAGAAAATTTCGAAATAGCAGATGATGAGGATATAATTATAGGACCTGGATACCCTATTCCACCCGAACCACCTGTAAAAGAAAATCTTGAAACTGTAATAGAAGATGACGATCAGGTTGCTATCGCAAATATTCATGAAGAAAACAATGATAAATTTGTTCCCGAATATAGTGAAGAATATATAGAAAACTATATTTTCCCTGACATAAGTATGCTTAAATTGCCTAAGAAAAACGGAAAAGCTACTAAAGAGCAAGATTTAATGAAAACTGCAAGAAAACTTGTGGATACTCTTGCAAGCTTTGGTGTTCAGGCAAAAATCCTTCAGGTAAGCCGTGGTCCTGCAATCACAAGATATGAACTTCAGCCTATGGCAGGAGTCAAAGTAAGCAAAATTGTTAATCTTGCTGATGATATTGCGCTCAACCTTGCTGCATCAGGTGTAAGAATCGAAGCTCCTATTCCGGGTAAAGCTGCGATAGGTATTGAGGTACCTAATACTGATGTTGATATGGTTTCTATGAGAGAAGTTATTGACTGTGATGAGTTCAAAAATCATCCGTCAAAACTTGCTGTTGCTTTAGGTAAAGATATTAGTGGCTCCCCCATCATCATTGATCTTGCTAAAATGCCTCATTTACTTATTGCAGGTGCTACAGGCTCAGGTAAAAGTGTGTGTATCAATTCGATAATAACAAGCATAATGTATAAAGCCAACCCCAACGAAGTTAAACTTCTTTTGATTGACCCAAAGGTTGTAGAGCTTAGTGTTTACAATGGTATTCCTCACCTTGATACTCCTGTTGTTACCAAAGCAAAGAAAGCTGCAGGTGCTCTTTCATGGGCAGTAACCGAAATGATGAAGCGTTATGATCAGTTTTCAGAAGCTAAGGTAAGAGACATAAAAGGATACAACGCAGCTATGAAAGATAAAGGTTATCCTGCTATGCCTCAGATAGTAATTATTATAGACGAGCTTGCTGACCTTATGATGGTTGCACCTAACGAAGTAGAAGATCACATCTGTCGTCTTGCACAGCTTGCACGTGCTGCAGGTATGCATCTTGTTATCGCAACGCAAAGACCATCCGTTAATGTAATTACAGGTATTATCAAAGCAAATATTCCTTCAAGAATTGCATTCGCTGTATCTTCACAGATTGATTCAAGAACAATTTTAGACTCAGCAGGTGCAGAAAAATTGCTTGGTCGTGGCGATATGCTTTATCACCCTCAGGGGTCTTCAAAACCTCAAAGAATTCAAGGGGCTTTTGTTTCTGATTCCGAAGTAGAATCTCTCGTTAAATTTGTAAAAGGCAATTCCGAAGCGTTGTATAATCCTGATATCATAGAACATATTGAAACTGCCTCTGCAGCAAGTGAAAAAACAAGAGAACCGTCAGAAGACAATGGTGATTTTGATGAAATGCTTCCAAAAGCAATAGATTTAATTATGGAAATCGGGCAAGCTTCCACATCAATGATTCAAAGAAAATTAAGTGTTGGTTATGCCCGTGCAGGCAGACTTATGGATCAGATGGAGGAACGTGGAATTGTAGGTCCGTCAGAAGGAAGTAAGCCAAGACAAATTCTGCTTACAAAAGAACAATATCTTGAACTTAAAAGTGCAGGTATGTTCGACAAACCACAACAATACTAATAATATTTTACAGATTAAAACAGCTGAATCACTTTGGACTCAGCTGTTTTAATTTATCTGATTATTTTGTTACCGTTAATATATACATCAAGAATATTTAAATTTTCATCAAGGATAATAAAGTCAGCACATTTTCCGTTTGTAATACTGCCGATTTCGTTTTCCATACCCAATGTTTTGGCGGGATTGATTGTTGCCATTTTTGCAGCACTTTCCAACGGGATTCCGATGGAGACAAGATTTCTTACACCATCAATTAAGAATGTTGAACCGCCTGCTATTGTACCGTCTTCTGTGTAAGTTTTTTTATCTTTAACAATTATTTTTCTGCCGTTTACCATAAATTCACCATCGTGAAGACCGGCCCCAAGCTCGCTGTCTGTAATCATATTTATAAGGTCATCACCTTTTAACTTATAAGCCAGTTTGATTACATCAGGCGAAACATGGAAAAAGTCGCAAATAAATTCACATTTAACTCTGTCATCACCTAAAACTGCACCAACAGTACCGGGTGCTCTGTGATTAAGAGGAGACATCGCATTAAAAGTATGTGTCGCCTGTGTCGCACCCCAATCTACACCTTTTTCAGCTTCTTCAAAGGTCGCAGCTGTATGTCCTATTGAAACTACAACATTTTGCTCGCGTAAATATTTAATTGTCTCTTCTGCACCATCAAGTTCTGGTGCCATAGTGATAAGCTTTACCTTACCTTTACCTTCCTCAACAAGAATTTTAGCTTCTTCTACAGTAGGTTTTCTTATATTTTCAGGTAAATGTGCACCTTTGAATTTTTCTGCAAAGAATGGCCCTTCAAGATGTATGCCTGATATTTTAGCCATATTTTCCTTGTTTTCATAATCTACAAGATATTTAACGCAACCAAGCATTTTAGGAAGTGGAGCTGCAGAAATTGCAGGACAAAGTGTAGTTGTACCGTTTTTTGCTTCTACTTGAGCAATAACATCTGCCGTTTCATCGTCAAAATCAATAAACATTTTTCCAACAGCACTATGCATATGTGTGTCAATAAGTCCGGGAATAACGTACATCCCTTTAAGATCTGTATCTCCCGAAACATTTGATGTATTAATATTTTTAAACACACCATCTCTTACTTCAAACGAAGCTATTCTGAATTTAAAATCATCACATAAAACATTACCATTAAAAAATTTCATATTTTTACCTCCTAATTAAAATCAAAAACTACTTTACTATTTTCTATTTTTAATGACGCTGAAAAACTTTTACCATTTTTTGATACAAAACCATCGAGCTTTGAACTTTTGCCCGTATCAAGCATTTTTTTAACTTCACTTACCGGTATTATCCTGCCACAAATATAATTACCTACAGAAAATTTGCAACCTTCTTTATAACCGATACAGCCATAACCAAATTTATTTCTTATAATGTTTTTTCCACATACAGGACAAATGCCTATAACATCACCAAAAAAACCAATATCTTCATCGTCGTTACTGTATTCAAATACTTCTCTTATTTCATTTTTAGCAATTTCAACGCTTTCATTAATATCCAATTCACCGCGATATACTTTCTTAAGAGCCTTGCCAACTTCTGCGGTTTTATATTTATCCATACTTATATGCATCATTTGCAGTGAATTAATAAGATATTCCCCATCAGGAAGTATTTTGTATACATCCTTTTTTAATTCTATGTACTTACTTTTTACGGCATTATCAATTATACCTGTTCTGGTTGCTTCTGTCCCAAGTTCAAGTCCCTCAAACATAGCTTTATATTCTTCTTCATCACTTTCGGTTTCTACCGCATTTTTTTCATCTCTGAAAGGATTTTTTAAATAATTGTTTAATGTCTCTATAGTATAATGTTTTGGTGGGCTTGTTTCTTTTTCAACAGGTTTAAAATCAACATTTACAATATCGTCTTTTTCAAGCACAGGAAGAACTTTATCCTTCTTATTGTAATCATCATACTTAGTCCATCCTGGTTCAAGCATAACATTACCTTTTAAAACAAAAGTTTCCTCTGCTTCAGAAGAAATAGTAATCTCTGTTTTTGCAACAATGCAATCCTCTGCACAAAACACAGCAACAAATCTTCTCATTATCGTACTATATACCATAAACTCTTTTTCATTTAAATCTGTCTTTTTAGGTATTTTATATGTAGGCGTAAGAGCTGAGTGAGATTCTATCTTTGAATCATCAAATATAGTCTTTTTGTATTTGAATTCTATAGGATAGCCGAGTGTTTTTACAGAACTTATGATAGTTTTAACTTTGCCCTGTTCTGCATCAGCTAAATATTCTGAATTAGTTCTCGGATAAGTAACATATCCTTTTTCGTACAAGCCTTGAACAATCGACAAACTTTCGTCCATTGACATCTTATATTTTTTACCAAGAACATTCTGCAGCTTTGACAAGGAGTAAAGCTTACCTGGAGCCAGAGTATCTTTTTTGCTTTTTTTAGCTGTTACCTTCCAAAGCAATGAATTATATTTATCGCATAGATTTTGTGCATCGCCAAGTTTCGATTTATCGAATTTTATTTTACTTAGGAGTTCTATCTCCTCACCGTTTGTCTGTTCCTTACTTGCAACTGCATAATATATATCAGGTTTGAAATTACGAATTGAAATATCCCGATCATAAATTGCTTTTACTATAGGAACAATCACTCTCCCAACTCTTAAAAGTGTTCCCGATTTCAAAGTAGCATATCTTGTTAAATTCACACCGTAAAGCCAGTCAATATAAGTTCTTGCATAACCCTCGTTTGCAAGAGTATCATACTTGCTTTCATCATCCATATCGGCAATTGCTGATTTTATTGTTTGCGGTGTCTGGTCAGGAAGCCAGAGACGTTTAAAATCTTTTTTGCTTTCAAGAGCTTTATCTACACATATGCGTATTATTATTTCTCCCTCTCTGTCAGCATCACCCGCATTAATAATGGTATCAATGTTTTCCCTGTTACACAAATATTTTATTGTTTCAAATTGCCGTTTGATACCTGGATCAATAGTTTTATTTCTGTCTTTTTTTAACTCAAAAACAAATTGCTCAGGAAAACAAGGAAGATTTTTTATATTCCATTTAGGAGAATTATCAGGATTAGGAGAATAATATTCAATATCTGCCAGAGAAAATAAATGTCCGATTGCCCAGGTAATTACATACTCATCGCTTTCAAAATATCCGCTTTTCTTTGCAAAATTACCACCGATGCCAGCAACTATATTTCTTGCAAGACTTGGTTTCTCTGCGATAATGAGTTTCATTCTTCCATCTCCTTCCAATGACATATTATATCAAACCAATATATTTTTTTCAAGTAAATAAAAAAAATACTTGCATTATTATTAAAAACTGATATACTTAATTTATATTATAGAAAGAGGTAATGTAAATGACAAAAATTGAACTAATTCGTACAGAGATGATGAATGCTTTAAAAAACAAAGATGCTGAAAGAAAAAACGCGCTTTCTCTTCTTCTTTCCGCATTAAAATCCAAAGAAAAAGATAAACGCGAACCACTTACAGAAGATGAAGAAAATGCTGTGATAGCGAAAGAAATCAAACAAACAAAGGAAACTATGGAATCAGCTCCTGCTGACAGAAAAGATATAATAGAACAATGTATGTTTAAAATCAATGTTATGCAGGAATTTGCTCCAAAAAGCCTTAGTGATGACGAAATACGCGAGATCATTAAATCTGTTCTTGAAGAACTTGGTATAAATGCACCTTCTGTAAAAGATAAGGGAATCATTATGAAAAATCTCATGCCCAAAGTATCAGGTAAAGCCGATGGTAGCGTTGTCAACAAAATTGTCGGAGAATTTCTAACAAATTGATTACAATTACAATAAATTCCGAAAAATCCTGTTTTTTTCAGGTGTATTTCATTGACACAAAGAGAATTTAATGATAAAATATACTTGCATATTTTTATAAATAACGAAAGGATGACAAAAATGAAAAGATTTTTATGTCTTGTCATTGCTATTTTGATGATTTTGCCTTCAACAGTAGCAATGGCTGCAAAGCAGTTTATTGACGTTAATGAAAATAACTCATATTCAACTGCTATTTACACATTAGCTGATTTTGGCATTATTAAAGGTGATGCCGGAGCTGACACATTCAGACCAAAAGATGGTATCAGCCGTGAAGAATTCAGTGTTATTATGGTTCGTTGCTTAGGTCTCGGCGATCTTAAAGTTGATGTTACCGAATACTTATTCACTGATGTTACACCCGAAACTGTTGACGACTGGAGTATAAACGCAACCAAAATTGCTTATGACCAGGGAATTATCAAAGGTATGGGCGATGGTACATTTGCACCTAAAGCAGATGTAACATACGAGCAGGCAGTTAAAATGATTGTTTGTGCTTTAGGTTATGAACACTTAGCAATCAAACAGGGCGGATGGCCAAATGGTTACATTTCAGCTGCAAGAGAATTAGGTGTTACCAAGAGAGCAGAAGCTCCACAGGAGCAGGCTGCACCAAGAGAAATTATAGCTCAGCTTATTTACAATGCTCTTGATGTTGACCTTATGACAGCTTACATGGACAGCGATGGTGTACAGAGATATTCAAGTACACCCGGACAGACTCTTTTAAACCAAAAGTTGAGACTTACAGAAAGCACAGGTGTGATAACTGCAGTTAAAAATTCATCCCTTGGTTCAGATGCAATTGGCGTCGATGCTGATGAAGTTAAAATTGATTTTGTAACAAAGTTTAAAATTGGCGAAACAAATGCAGATAAATATTTTGGACAGAGAGTTACATACTTCTACAAAGAAGACGCTGACGCAAAGACACTTGTATCAGTTATTCCTACAGATAATACTATAACTGAACTTTCAAGCGATAACATCAAAACACTCGACAATATAAAGGTAGAATATTACCAGGATCCTGATGACACTTCTGTTTATAAAACATTATCAGTAGACTCACCTGCTTATTTAATTTATAATGGTGCGTACGCTCCTCTTACAGGACCCGTAACTATCGAAACTGGTTCTGCTAAACTTATTGATAATGATTCAAACGGTTCAGTGAATGTTATTATAGTTGATGCTGCTGTTACAGTTATGGTTGACGCTGTTGATAAAACCAACTATATTGTTTATGATGCATATGACCAGGGTAACAAGCTTGAGCTCAATCCTGATTCAAGTGATGTAATCAACATTACAAAGAATGGTAGCAAGATTGAATTCTCAAGCATTCAGAAAGGCGATGTTCTCCTCGTATCACAAAGTTCAAATGCTACAGGCTCAACTACTAAAAATGTAAAGGTTATCACAAATACTATTTCAGGTGCTATTACACAGCTTGGTTCTGATTATGAGGAAGTTGTTGTAGGTGGCAAATCATATGAACTCAGCAAAAAATTCATTAACTATATTAAGAAGACTCCTACATTCAACTTTGCTATTGATAATAAAGTAACTTGTTATCTTGATGATTCAAATAAAATCGTTGCAGCTAAAATTACCACTGTTGCTGCATCTTCTACGTTTAAGTATGGTTACTTAATCGCTGCAGGTGTAGATCAGAGAAGTGAAGCTGTTGAATTCCGTATTCATACACAAGATAATACAACAAAGACTTTCACCGGTACAGATAAAATTAAGGTAAACAACCACACTTTCCCATATACTGATGTTGTTCAGGAACTCCAGGATACCAGTCTTACAAACAAAGATACAGGTTTCACAACTCCTGCATCAGTAAATGGTATTTATTACGTACCACAGCTTATTAAGTTTTCTGTTAATTCTACAGGTAAACTTGATAGCATTATCACTATGAAAACCAGTGGTGATGTAACTACAGATTTAGTTATTTCCAAAGTATTAAATCCTTCAAAAGCTGAGAAATATAATTCATCATCATCAATGTTTGTTGATTCAAAGGTTTCAGTTAATTCTAATACTAAAATATTCTTTATACCTACTGACAGAGATCCTAATAACTCAGCAAATATTTATTCAGTAAAAACAAAATCAGCTCTTAAAAATGGTAAGTCGTACTACTACGAAGCTTACAATACATCAGCAACAAACACAGCTGAAATTGTAGTTGCTTATGGTAATTCCGGCATTACTACAGTTGAAGAATACGATGCTCCAGTGGTTATTGTTGCTGACGATAAAAGACCTGCTATTGCGAATCCAAACGGAAGCGGAAGCGTAATTAAATTCAAATGTTATGAAAATGGAGAAGAAAAAGAGTATATGACAGAAAACACCGACATTCTTAATGGAGTAAAAGCCGGTGATGTTATAAGAATTCAGTTCAACTCTGCTAATCAGGTTAATGCAGTTAAAGTTATGTATGCAGCAGGTTCTCTCCCATCACTTTCTGAAAGAACATCATATCAGAATGAAAGTGATGCTACGGTAGTACACTCAAGTTTAGATGGCAAAGACCTGTACAATCTTAAATACTTAACTGTATATGGTACAGTATATAGTCGTGATGAATCAAACAAGCTTGCGATTTCTACCTATGATATAGACAATGATGGAAATCTTAACAGCGACAAAAATGTTATTATCACATGCAACTCAAGCACAAAGTATTTTGCTTATAACAGTGCTAAAAATCTTATCGAAAAACAAGAAACAATCAACTCAATTATGGATTACATCAATGCAAAAACAGGTGCTTCAAAAGTATTTGTTCATGCCCCAAGAGGTACTGCAAAATTTGTTCTTATTATGAACTAAGGCAGTGTGAGAAAATTTCTGTAAATTCAATTTTTCTATGATAAAATATTCGTGATTTTGGGCAGGAACAGCCAGATTATGGCTTTCCTGCCTTAGCTGTAATATAGCACGGATTTTACGTCATGTCAAGGGCGGTCT